>JBJEZV010000145.1:0-10188 GCA_051887595.1 Comamonas sp. | reverse complement strand
GTGCATTGCGCGTGCAGGACTTGAAGCACCCCGAGCGTTTTGCGACCAAGCTGCGTGAATTGCTGAACCTGCACAACCACATTCTGGTGGAAGTGCTGGGTTCGCAAAAGTTCGAGTTCGGCGCCAATTTGGCTCCTTACATGAAGAATGGCGAAGTGCAGTTCGACGTGGTGTACGAAGAAGCCATGCGCCACGCTGAGATGCTCAAGCCCATGATTGCGGACGTCTCGCGCGAGCTCAACGACGCCCATGCTGACGGCGCCAACCTGCTGTTCGAAGGCGCGCAAGGCACGCTGCTCGATGTCGACCACGGCACTTATCCTTATGTGACATCGTCTAACTGCGTGGCTGGTAATGCTGCTGCCGGCGCTGGTGTTGGCCCCGGCATGCTGCACTACATTTTGGGCATCACCAAGGCGTACTGCACTCGCGTGGGTGGCGGTCCTTTCCCCACCGAGCTGGAATGGGAAAAGGAAGGTACACCTGGCTGGATCATGTCCACCGTGGGTGCTGAAAAGGGTGTGACCACTGGCCGTTCGCGCCGCTGCGGTTGGTTTGACGCTGCGCTGCTCAAGCGCTCGGCGCAGATCAACGGCCTGTCGGGTCTGTGCATTACCAAGCTGGACGTGCTGGACGGCATTGAAGAGCTGCAACTGTGCGTGGGCTACGAGCTGGACGGCGAAAAGATTGACATCCTGCCTTTGGGTGCGGACGACATCGAGCGCTGCAAGCCGATCTACGAATCCATCCCCGGCTGGACTGACTCCACCGTGGGCGTGACCGAGTACGATAAGCTGCCTTTGAACGCACGTCGCTATCTGGACCGTATCCAAGAAGTGACTGGTGTGCCTATCGCGATGGTGTCGACCAGCCCTGACCGCGATCACACCATCCTGATGCAAAACCCCTACAGCGCTGCTTAATCGGGCTTTGCCTCTATAAACACGCCTCGCGAATTACACAGGAAACCAACCATGTTGACTGAAGACGGCAAGCACCTGTACGTCAGCTACGACGAATACCACGGCCTGATTGAAAAGCTGGCCCTCAAGATCCACCAGTCTGGCTGGGAATTCGACACTATTTTGTGTCTGGCCCGTGGCGGTCTGCGTCCCGGTGATATCTTGAGCCGCATTTTCGACAAGCCTTTGGCCATCATGTCGACCAGCTCGTACCGTGCCGAAGCTGGCAAGGTGCAGGGCCATCTGGACATCGGTCGTTTTATCGCCACGCCCAAGGGTGAGATTGCTGGCCGCGTTCTGCTGGTCGACGACTTGGCTGACACTGGCGTGACGCTGAATGCCGTGGTCAAGCGCCTGAAGGAAAACTACGCCCCCATCACCGAATTGCGCACTGCCGTGATCTGGACCAAGGGTGTATCGGCTTTCCAGTCGGACTATTCGGTAGAAGAGCTGCCTACGAATCCTTGGATTCACCAGCCTTTTGAAGGCTACGACAGCCTGACGCCTGAGAAGCTGATGGAGAAGTGGAAGCTGTAAATTCAGCTGGCCCGGCCGTCGGCTGGGCATCACTGACCATAAGGAGCCTTCGGGCTCCTTTTTTTTATTGAAGCCAACAGTTTGTTTTTAAAAAGATAGCTGCTATCCAGCGACAGATATAGGTTTCAGATGGTTTTGTATTTGAAAGTATTGCTACACCAAGGCTAATAGCTCCCTTTTTAAATAGAAAAGCTGGCGAAGGCGGGTGCGCTGCTGACAGCCAAGATCTGGCAACTGCCGCTATGCTGCGCAGCATGCAAATGATGTTCGATGCTTTATGGCGTGCCTTGGCGGACTGCTTGCGCGGCAAGGTGATTGCGTGGTCGCTGTTTCCATTGGCGCTGATTGCGGTCATGACGGCCGTGCTGGGCTGGGTGTGGTGGACGCCAGCCATCGCCACCGTGCAGATGTGGCTGGAGCAGGCAGCTTGGCTGCAGTGGTTGTGGACGTGGCTGGACGGCGCAACTGCCCTGACCACGGCGATCGTTGCAGCCTTGCTGGTGGTGCTAGCAATGAGCCCCGTGGTGATTTTGGTGGCGCTGGCGATTGTGGGCGTGGTGATGACGCCGCAAATGGTCGAGATGGTGGCCCAACGCCGCTATCCCTTGCTTGAGCGCAAGCGCGGCGGCGGCTGGATCAGCAGTGTGGCTTGGGCATTGGGGTCGACGGCCATCGCGCTGGTGGCGCTGCTGGTGTCGATACCGCTGTGGCTGGTGCCTCCGTTGGTGCTGGTGTTGCCGCCACTGATTTGGGGGTGGCTGACCTATCGCGTGATGGCGTTTGATGCGCTGGCCGAGCATGCCAGCAAAAGCGAGCGTCAGTGGCTGCTGCAGCAGCACAAATACCGTTTGCTGCTGATGGGCGTGATTTGCGGCTATGCAGGCGCTGCGCCCAGCATTGTCTGGGCTTCGGGGCTGGTGTTTGTGGCGGCGTTTTGGCTGCTGATTCCGTTGGCCATCTGGATTTATGCGCTGGTATTTGCCTTTTCGTCGCTGTGGTTTGCGCACTATGGTTTGGCAGCGCTGGCTGCTTTGCGCGCGGAATCGGGCAGTGCATCCCCTGCGCGTGCACCAGCAACAGCCGTGGAAGCGCCAACGCCCGATTGAGTGGTGGGCCAATTGGTGCATTCAATCGGCACTATCGTCAAATGCATCAAAATGGTGCACTCGTACGAACTAAAATGGTGCTAAGAATGCGAACCCGGAGGGGTTGGCTCGACTTGCACCAAAATGGTGAATCATCGAAAGGCCATGAAGCCATGCACTTCATGGCCTTTAAGCTTGTGGATGGGTATGGGCGGGGCTGGCACAAGTTGGCACACAAACTGCTTTGCTAACTGCGTACTTTCTATGAAGCGCTTTTCCAGGAGAACCTGATGGCTAAGACCGTTGCAGACGTGATGAACATGGTGAAGGAGAACGAGGTCAAGTTTATTGACCTGCGCTTCACCGATACCCGCGGCAAGGAGCAGCACGTGACCGTGCCTGTGTCGCACTTTGACGAAGACAAGTTCACTTCGGGCCATGCATTCGACGGCTCGTCGATCGCTGGCTGGAAGGGTATTGAAGCTTCCGACATGTTGCTGATGCCCGAACCCAGCACGGCCAACATCGACCCCTTCTTTGAAGAAACCACACTGTTTTTGCAGTGTGACGTGATCGAACCCGGTGACGGCAAGGCTTACGAGCGCGATCCCCGCTCGGTGGCCAAGCGCGCTGAAGCCTACCTGAAGTCTTCTGGCTTGGGCGACACCGCTTTCTTCGGTCCAGAGCCAGAATTCTTTATCTTCGACGGCGTGCGTTGGGGCACAGAAGCCCACAACCCCTTCTTCGAAATCGAAGAATACGAAGCACCTTGGAACACAGGCACCAAGTTCGAAGGCGGCAACCGTGGTCACCGTCCTCGCGTCAAGGGCGGCTATTTCCCCGTGCCTCCCGTCGACAGCACCCAAGACATGCGTGCTGAGATGTCCCTGATCCTGGAATCTTTGGGCATCCCTGTCGAAGTGTTCCACCACGAAGTGGCTGGCGCTGGTCAAAACGAAATCGGCACACGTTTCTCGACATTGGTGGAGCGTGCCGACTGGACCCAAGTGCAAAAGTACGTGATCTGGAACGTGGCGAACACCTACGGCAAGACTGCGACTTTCATGCCCAAGCCTTACAGCGGCGACAACGGCTCTGGCATGCACGTGCACCAGTCCGTGTGGAAAGATGGCAAGAACCTGTTCGCCGGTGACGGCTACGCCGGTCTGTCTGACTTCGCGCTGTACTACATCGGCGGCATCATCAAGCACGCACGTGCGCTGAACGCCATCACCAACCCTTCGACCAACTCGTACAAGCGTCTGGTGCCTGGCTTTGAAGCCCCTGTGAAGCTGGCTTACTCGGCCAAGAACCGCTCGGCTTCGATCCGTATTCCTTACGTGGCTAACCCCAAGGGCCGTCGCGTGGAAGCACGTTTCCCCGATCCAATGATGAACCCCTACCTGGGCTTTGCTGCGCTGCTGATGGCAGGTTTGGACGGCGTGGAAAACAAGATCCATCCCGGCGAAGCTGCGACCAAGGACCTCTACCACCTGCCTCCAGAAGAAGACAAGCTGGTGCCTACCGTGTGCCACAGTCTGGATCAAGCGCTGGAAGCGCTGGATGCAGACCGCGCCTTCCTGACCAAGGGCGGTGTGTTCACTGACAGCATGATCGACGCTTACATCGAGTTGAAGATGGGCGAAGTGACACGTTTCCGTCAGGCCGTGCACCCTGTCGAATACGACATGTACTACTCGCTGTAATGCCTTGTGCCTCTTGGATTTTTCTAAGGGGCAAGCGTCAGTACGTAAAGGCAGCCTCTTGGCTGCCTTTTTTTGTACCAAGCAGGCAGGGGCAGGGTCCTGAAGGTGCAGGGTTGGGCAGACAAGTGCTGCACAATCAGCACAAGGGGCGCGCTCAGCCTCTGTTTTGTCAAGGAGTTGGACGCCATGTCTTTACTGCGTGGATGTTTGCTTGGCACAGCGATCGTGCTGACAGTGGGAGCCTCTGCCGCATTGGCTGCACAGGCACAGATTTACCGCTGTGGGAATCGCTATACCGACGTACTGCCAATCCATGGAGCGCAGGCTTGTCATGCTTTGGCGGTGCCAGACGCTGGGGCTGTTGTTCCCGCACTGGCCATGCCAGCCACCACCACCGGGAAAGCCGACGCAAGCGAGGATGCAAGGCCATCACATGCGCCAGTGCCAACGTCAACACACGAAATGGCGGTGATGCAGCAAGCATTGACCCAAGCGCAATCGCGTTGGCAGGAGCTGGAGGCGCAATGGAACAACGGCCACCCTGTTCGTACTGCCTTGGAACTACGCAACCCCCAGGTATGGATGCAACGGCAGCAGAGTTTGAAGTCAGAACGCGCTGCCGTTGCTGCTGAAGTGCAACGACTGCAAGAAGAAATCGAGCGCCGCAAGCGCGCGCAATAGCTAGAAGGTCATAAGTTCATGGTTCCGCTTCCCGATCAACTCAGCCAACGTTTTGCCACATTGGATTTGCTGTCGACCCTGACCGTGGTGCTCGATCAGCGGGGAGGCGTCATGTTTGCCAATGCTGCGCTGGAGAGCGCCATGGGCATGTCGCGTCGCATGCTGGAGGGGCTGGATTTTTCTCAGTTTCTGCTGGCGCCCACCCTGCTGCAAAAAGCATTGCAAAACTCCGATGGCCAGTCCTATGCGGCCATGAGCTTTGATACTGGGCTGCAGCGCACAGCGCAAGAACCACTGTTTGTGCACGTGACCGTCACGGGCGTTGAGCACACAGATTACGTTTTGGTGGAGCTGTGGGTGCTCGAGCAGCAAGCCCGCCAAGACCGGGAAGAGCGGCTGGTCGAGCAAGCACAGGCCAACAAAGAGCTGGTGCGCAATCTGGCCCACGAAATTAAAAACCCCTTGGGCGGTATTCGGGGCGCGGCACAGCTGCTAGAAATGGACCTAGAGAGCAAAGAGCTGCGGGAATATACCCAGGTCATCATCCATGAAGCAGACCGCCTGCAAAGTCTGGTGGACCGACTGTTGGCGCCCCACCGTCATCCACACCAACTCGCTGACCTCAACATCCACGAGGTCTGTGAGCGTGTACGTTCGTTGGTGTTGTTGGAATTTCCTAAGGGCTTGAAGATCCGGCGCGATTACGACATCTCCATCCCAGAGTTCAAGGGCGACAGAGCCCAGCTGATTCAGGCCTTGCTCAATATCGTTCAAAACGCAGCGCAGGTGCTGGGCGAGATGATCGAACAGGGGACGGCAGAGATCATATTGCGCACCCGGGTGGTCCGACAAATCACGATTGGCCGCCAGCGCCACAGGTTGGCATTGGAATTGCATGTCATTGACAACGGCCCTGGCGTACCGGATCACATTAAGGAGCGGATTTTCTTTCCGCTGGTGACTGGTCGGGATGGAGGTTCAGGTTTGGGATTACCGCTGGCGCAAACATTTGTGCAGCGGCACCACGGTCTCATTGAATGCGAAAGCTCGCCTGGACGTACCGATTTTCGGATTCTGATCCCGCTGCCATAAACGATGGGCGTTTTGAGTACAAGCTACGGAAGGTAAACAATGCATATGAAGCCGATCTGGATAGTAGACGACGACCCATCGATCCGCTTCGTCTTGGAGAAGGCGTTGGCGCGCGAGAACTTGGACACCCGCAGCTTCAGCAATCCTCGCGAGGTGCTGTCTGCCTTGGCCGAGTTGCCCGAAGGTGATCCCTCGCAGCAAGGTCCACGCGTGCTGGTCAGCGATATCCGCATGCCAGGTGGATCGGGGCTGCAGTTGCTTGAGCAAGTGCATGCACAGCAGCCTGACCTGCCGGTCATCATCATGACGGCTTATTCCGATTTGGATAGCGCTGTCTCTGCCTTTCAGCGCGGTGCGTTTGAGTATCTTCCCAAGCCCTTTGACTTGCCCAAAGCGGTCGAGTTGATCCGCCGCGCCGTCGAAGAAAGCGAACGTGAGCAGGTTGTTGAAGAGCGATTGGCTGTCATGCCCGAAATGCTGGGCCAAGCACCTGCCATGCAGGATGTTTTTCGTGCCATCGGTCGCCTGAGCCAAAGCTCCGTCACGGTGCTGATCACGGGCGAATCGGGTTCGGGCAAGGAGTTGGTGGCGCGTGCCTTGCACAAGCATTCACCGGTGGCCAATGGCCCGTTTGTGGCCATTAATACAGCGGCTATTCCCAAGGACTTGCTGGAATCGGAGCTGTTTGGCCATGAGCGCGGCGCTTTTACTGGGGCTCAGACCCAGCGGCGGGGGCGTTTTGAGCAGGCCGAAGGCGGCACACTGTTTCTGGATGAAATTGGTGATATGCCATTTGATCTGCAAACACGCTTGCTGCGTGTGCTCTCAGATGGGCAGTTTTATCGGGTGGGAGGTCATACAGCTGTCAAGAGCAATGTGCGCGTGATTGCTGCCACCCACCAGAACCTGGAGCAGCGCGTCAAAGACGGTGTATTCCGAGAAGACTTGTTCCACCGTCTGAATGTCATTCGCCTGCGGTTGCCCTCGCTGCGAGAACGCGCAGAAGATGTGCCCATGCTGGCCAAACATTTTTTGCAACGCAGTGCCAAACAACTGGGTGTTGAGCCCAAGCGAATCTCTGAAGCGGCTTTGCACAAGCTGGCACAGTTCAGCTTTCCGGGTAATGTGCGCCAGTTAGAAAACATTTGCCACTGGTTAACGGTGATGGCGCCAGCGCAGCAAATCTCGGTGCAGGACTTACCACCCGAAGTGTTGCGCACGGCAGTCGATGCGCCGAGTACGGTGTCTGCTGCGCAGACAGCGGCTGTGCCAGCGCAGGCCCATGAAGTGGTGCTCAACTCCACTGCTGCGCCTGCTGAAAGCGCAGTTGTTGGTCTATCGGAAAGTGTGGCCACCCCGACCTGGGAGAGTTTGCTCGAAGCCGAGGCACGTCATTTGCTGCAGTCCGACTGTAAGGAAGTCTGGGATGTGCTGAGCCAGCGCTTTGAGTCCAGCCTCATTGTGACGGCCTTGAGCTTGACCCATGGCAAGCGTATGGAGGCAGCGCAGCGCTTAGGCATTGGTCGCAACACCATCACGCGCAAGATCCAAGAGCTCGGGCTTGATAGTCCAGACTAACTGAGCACCGTCTCCGCCACCAAAGGCATATGCAAGGCATATGCCTTTTTTTATGCTGTCGCCATGAATCACAGCCCTATTGCGCTTGTCCTACGATGAGCGCTTGTGTCAACCGACCAGCGGATTGATATCCTTTTTTAACAATAGGGGTAGAGGCAATGAAGCAATTTAATTTCATTGTC
The DNA here is from genome assembly GCA_051887595.1 of Comamonas sp. Classification (GTDB taxonomy): domain Bacteria; phylum Pseudomonadota; class Gammaproteobacteria; order Burkholderiales; family Burkholderiaceae_C; genus Comamonas. The sequence continues at coordinate 2,365 of JBJEZV010000145.1, read as the reverse complement.
TAGATCAATGGCGTTTCGGCATGCATTCCCCTATCCATCCTTCCCACCCTCTTTTTTCTAGTTTGCGCGAGAAAAACAACTCTCAGGCACTTGCGCCTAAGCAAAGACTAGAAGAAGCAGGTGTGCCCCACTCGATCTGGCCAAGTCGCATGCGCTGGCTCAGTGATCAGGAAGATGCGCATTGGCGAGTCCACTTCTCCGAAACCGCGTATTACGCGCCAGGCCGTGGTTACGACCAGTACCGGCCCGCCTACCAATTGGGTTGGACCAATGCGCTGCAACATCCCTTGCAATCTTTTGATGTGCTGGAAAAGCGCCTGGAACGGGAATGGGAATCTGCGAGCCAGGGGAGCTTGTTGCCATGGCGGGAAGTCCACACGGCAGTTGCTGATGCCTGGCAACATGCTCGGCAACAGATGTTGCAGGTGGTGCACGCGCCGCAACCACCGTTGCCCTTGTCCCAAGTCGCAGATATTTTGGCTCCCTTGCAGCGGGCCTGCATCGGGCTTGAAAAAGATTTGGAGCGCATGGCTGACGTTCCCATGAATGATTTCAGCCAGCAAGTTTTGCAGCGCCACATGCATATGCTTCATGCATTTGGCCAGGAGTTGCAAAGCATCGGCGCTCGCACTGCTGTCCCTCATTTGGTTGTTCAACAATGGTCACAGCGTTTGCACGCACGCTGGTTGCGGTGGCGCTCAGAGCTGGAGGAATGGGGATCAGCCCAAGTGCTCGAAGTCTGCGAAATGCGTGAACGTAGGCTGCTCGCCATGTATGAGCGCATCTTGCGCAAGCCTTTACCGCCTATCGTTGCACAGACGCTCTCCCGCCAAGTCAAACAGCTGAGCAATCACATGCAAAAACTGAATTGGGTACGCCAGAACTGGAAGGCCTAAAAGCGGTCAGCACCGAACAGCAGAGCACTCCGCGCGACTGCTTGAGTTTGAGAACAATTCCCACAGGCCGTTGGATCTGTCCAATTCACCATTCTGAAAGTAAGAGCTGCGATGCGCGGCTTCAGATGTCAGACGAAAGGTTGAGAAATGACAATGCATTACACCGGAGCACTGCTGGGCAGGGAAGCTGTCATTCAGTTCCCTGAAAGTACGGCCCAGGTGCGTTATTCCGTCCGGGGAGATTTGATTTGGCGTGTGACTGATAAGAATGGCAATGTGACCCAGGGCAATGAGCGCCTCAGTTATTTGCAGCTGTCCGATACGCTGCATTTTCTCAATTGGATCGAAAAGACGGGCTTTACGGTGAGCCAGATCATTGATACAGAAAATGGCACGGTCAAAGCTTTCTGGTCTTATGCCGATGAGTACAGCCACCGTGGCCAGCGTGCCTCCATGTTTGTCGATGGCACATTTCGATTTGTCTAAATGCCAAGAGCAGCCAAGCGCTGCTCTTAATTCATCAGCCCAAGGCAGACTTGGGAGTTGCGCAGCGCTTATCCCAAGGCTGATTGGTCTCAAATACCAATGATTTATCGAATGACTTCGCTTTCAACGGCCATATCCAGCACATAAACATAACGGGAAGTATCGGCTGCAGGTTGTGGCTTGGTATAGCGCTTGAGGCGCAGCACGTTGCGCACTCCAGCTTGATGCTGATAGCCCTCAATGTCTCCGTAAAAAGCTTGCCATGGTCCAGGCGTTTGCTTTAGGTAGTTCTGGTCATAAGTAACTTCTCGCACTTGCAGGCATTGTTTTTCACCCATCAAAGGGTGTTGGCAAGACACAGTCTTGGGGGCAATTTCCCAAAACACTCTTTCGCTGTTGCCGTAGAGGGTTTCATAGGTGGGCGTGCCCTGCAAGCGCCATTTGCCACCGTTGGCAAACGCGATTTCCAATACAGGCGGTGTTGCTTGTGTGATCTGCCAACGTTGCGCTTGACCCAAGGTGGCTGCGACATTGCGCTCCATCTCAGTCAACTTCGGGTCGCTGCAAGCCATCATGGTCGAAACCAATTTGTCGAGCTTTAAGGCATTGCCATCGACGGCGTAACGTCCACCCATCACATTGCAGATGCGATCGATGCTGAGCAATTGGTTGTCTTGGAAACGTAAACCAATGGCGCGTTGACCTTGCTTCGTAGCTGGGGCTTGCCATCGGTCGTCAGGTTGGCCTTGAGCATTCCATGCTTGGATCAGTTTCCAGTGGTGTGATAGCAAATTGGCAGTAATTGAAGCTGCCGATGCTATCTGGTGATTGTGGGCGCAGCCTGTCATAGCCATGCCTCCAAGCGCGCAGATCAATATCTAGGTTTTTAGTTGTTTCATGCGGTATTAGATGGCAAAAAGCTGCCAAGCTTAGAGCGTGTTATGAACTTTGCTGGAGCAAGGGCGAGTTGTGGGTAAAGTTCA
>JBJEZV010000144.1:0-1598 GCA_051887595.1 Comamonas sp. | reverse complement strand
CCTAAGCTATTGTTTTTACTATTTGTAACCGCACTTCTGTGTGGATCGTTAATCCTTGCACCGTGCACACAAAATCGTTTTTTTGTGTACAGCATTTTTTCCTTACCTGCTTGCAGCGCTCGATGGCAAGCAGGTGAGGCCTTCCCTACAAAGCCCTTCACTCTGTGTCGAAGAGAAAGTGAGTGCCATGACTGCTACACGCCAGGAAAAAGACACTTTCGGCTGGATTTCAGTTCCTGCTGATCGGCTGTGGGGAGCCCAGACCCAACGCTCGCTGCTCAACTTTGACATCAGTGGCGAGCGCCAGCCACAAGAGATCATTCATGCGCTGGCACTGGTCAAAAAAGCCAGCGCCACCATCAATCAACAGCTGGGTTTGCTGGAGGCAAAGAAAGCCCAAGCCATCATGGCTGCGGCCGATGAGGTGCTTGAGGGCCAGCACGCCCAAGAGTTTCCGCTGGTGGTATGGCAAACCGGCTCTGGCACCCAGACCAATATGAACGTCAACGAGGTGCTGGCCAACCGGGCCAGCGAATTGCTTGGTGGGCGGCGTGGTGAAGACCGTCTGATTCATCCCAATGACGACGTCAACCGCAGCCAGTCCAGCAACGATGTATTCCCTACGGCCATGCACGTGGCGGCTGTCACTGCGATGGTTTCGCGCTTATTGCCTGCTCTAGCGCAACTGCGGTCAACGCTGCAAGCCAAAAGCGATGCATTTGTAGGCATCGTCAAAATTGGCCGTACGCATTTGCAAGATGCCACGCCTTTGACGCTGGGCCAAGAAATCTCGGGCTGGGTTGCACAGCTGGCGCATGGAGAACAACACATCCGTGCAGCGTTACCGCACTTGTATGAGCTGGCTTTAGGGGGCACCGCAGTAGGAACCGGCCTGAATGCGCCCAAGGGTTACGCCGAAGGTGTAGCCAAGGCATTGGCAGATCTGACCGGCCACCCGTTTGTGACCTCGCCCAACAAATTTGAATCGCTGGCTTCTTGCGATGCACTGGTGCACGCGCATGGCGTGCTCAAGACCTTGGCAGCCAGCTTGATGAAAATTGCCAACGATGTGCGCTGGCTGGCCAGTGGCCCGCGCAGTGGGCTGGGCGAAATCCGCATTCCAGAAAACGAGCCGGGCTCATCCATCATGCCGGGCAAGGTCAACCCCACCCAATGCGAAGCCCTGACCATGCTGTGCGCGCAGGTCTTTGGCAATGATGTGGCTATCAACTTCGGTGGCGCATCGGGCAATTTTGAATTGAACGTGTTTCGCCCCATGGTGGCGCACAACTTCTTGCAAAGCGTGCGTCTGCTGGCAGACGGCATGCGCAGCTTTAACGACCACTGCGCTGTGGGCATTGAGCCCCAGCGCGAGCGCATCGATGAGTTGGTGCAGCGGTCCTTGATGCTGGTGACTGCCTTAAACCCGCACATTGGCTACGACAAGGCCGCCTTTATTGCCAAAAAAGCCCACCACGAAGGCACCAGCCTGCGCGAAGCCGCCATTGCCAGTGGCCATGTCACTGCCGCGCAGTTTGATGCATGGGTGGTGGCCGAGCAGATGGTCGGCGATATATCAGCGCAATCGCTTTGAGCGT
>JBJEZV010000143.1:6583-12300 GCA_051887595.1 Comamonas sp. | reverse complement strand
GAGATTGATTCATGACCGCTCACATTGAGGCTTCCTCGCCCCACGTTATGCCCACCTACGGCCGCGTACCGATCGCGCTGCGACGAGGCCAGGGCTGCCGCGTGTGGGATGTGAACGGCAAGGAATACCTGGATGCACTGGGCGGCATTGCCGTGAACACACTGGGCCACAACCACCCCAAGCTGGTGCCCGCCCTGCAAGAGCAGCTTGCGCAGCTGATTCACGTCTCCAACTACTACCACATCCCTGGCCAGGAAGAGCTGGCCACGCTGCTGACCGAGCGCAGCGGCATGACCAATGTGTTCTTCTGCAATACGGGCCTGGAAGCCAACGAAGCGGCGATCAAGATCGCGCGCAAGTACGGTGTGGACAAGGGCATTGAAAAGCCTGAGATCGTGGTCTACGAACACGCTTTCCATGGCCGCTCGATCGCCACCATGAGTGCCACGGCCAACCCCAAGGTGCGCAACGGCTTTGGTGCGCTGCTCGATGGTTTCACACGCGTAGCGCCCAACGACTACGAGCAACTGATCGCGGCCACCGAAGGCAAACCCAACATCGTCGCCATCATGATGGAGCCCATCCAGGGCGAAGGCGGCCTGCACCCCATGCGCGCCGAATACCTGCAAAAGGTGCGCGCGCTGTGCGATGCCAAGGGCTGGCTGTTGATCATGGATGAAGTGCAAGCCGGCATGGGCCGCACGGGCAAGTGGTTTGCCCACCAGTGGGCAGGCATCACCCCCGATGTGATGACGCTGGCCAAGGGCCTGGGCTCAGGCGTGCCTGTGGGCGCCGTGGTGGCGCACAATGCCGCAGCCAAGGTGCTCACGGCTGGCAACCACGGCTCGACCTTCGGCGGCAACCCGCTGGCGATGCGCGCAGGCATTGAGACCATCCGCATCATGGAAGAAGACGATCTGCTGGCACACACCACCGAAGTCGGCGAGTACCTCAAGCAACGCCTGCAAGCCGAGCTGGGCAGCCTGGAAGGCTTTGTGGAAGCACGCGGCCAGGGTTTGATGATTGGCGTTGAGCTGACCAAGCCCTGCGGCCAACTGATTGGCCAAGCCGCCGAAGCCGGCCTGCTGCTGAGCGTGACGGCTGACACCGTGATCCGTCTGGTGCCCCCACTTATCATCACCAAGGAAGAGGCCGACGAAGTCGTTGCCAAGCTCAAGCCTTTGGTGCAAGCCGTGTTGGCGGCCTAAAAGATCAAGGAATACTGCATGAAGCACTATCTACAATTTAGCGACTTCACCGCTGACGAATACGACTACCTCTTGCAGCGCGCTGCGTTGATCAAGAAGAAGTTCAAAAACTACGAAAAGCACCACACGCTGAGCGACCGCACACTGGCCATGATTTTTGAAAAGGCCAGCACCCGCACGCGCGTGAGCTTTGAAGCAGGCATGTACCAGCTCGGCGGCTCGGTGGTGCACCTGACCACTGGCGACAGCCAGTTGGGCCGCTCTGAACCCATTGAAGACAGCGCCCGCGTCATCAGTCGCATGACGGACCTGGTGATGATCCGCACTTTCGGCCAAGAAAAGATCGAGCGCTTTGCCGCGCACTCGCGCGTGCCCGTCATCAACGGCTTGACCAACGAGTTCCACCCCTGCCAGATCCTGGCGGACATCTTTACCTTCATCGAGCACCGTGGCTCCATCCAGGGCAAGGTGGTCGCTTGGGTGGGTGATGGCAACAACATGGCCAACACCTGGCTGCAAGCAGCGGATTTGCTGGGCTTCACCGTGCACGTCAGCACCCCTGGTGGCTATGAGGTGGATGAGAAGCTGGCCTTCAACGGCAAAACACCGCGCGAAGGTTGCTACAAAGTCTTCAAAGACCCGCTGGAAGCCTGTAAGGGCGCTGATTTGGTGACCACCGACGTGTGGACCAGCATGGGCTACGAAGCCGAGAACGCGGTGCGCATGAAGGCGTTTGCCGACTGGTGCGTGGACCAAGAAATGATGCAAGCCGCCAAGCCTGAGGCCGTGTTCATGCACTGCCTGCCTGCGCACCGCGGCGAAGAAGTCATGGCCGACGTGATTGACGGCCCACAGTCCGTGGTCTGGGACGAAGCCGAAAACCGCATGCACGTGCAAAAGGCTTTGATGGAATACCTGCTGCTGGGTCAGCAGGTGGACTAAGCCTTACGCTCACACCCACGATCCTTAAGGACACCCTGTGATGCGCGCTCAGCCTTGGTTTTGCTCGCCTCTCACAAAAACAGGAGCTGCTCGCCTGCGTAATCTCTTGCTTTGCAAGCTATTTGTCTTGCAAAACAAGTCTGCACAAAGGCCAGCAGCTCTTGTTTTATCTGTTGTTGGCACCGCCAGCGCGCGCTGTGCCTCGCCCTTTTCTTGCTCCGCCTGCGGCACGCGGAGCCTGGACTTTCGCCGCTTTGCCCGGCGCCGCTGTGCGCTGCACGCCATCGCCTGCAGCCACCTGCTCAAAACCCCGCGCTACTTGCTAGGCCACACCTAGGGCCTGGGATCTTTCTTTTTTCTTGACCGCACTGCATCGCTTGCCGTGGGTTGGCCTGTGTCTTGCTGCATTCGACAGCAGGCCTTGCTAACTGCGCCTGGCTGCACGTGTGTGCGGTTTGCTTTGCTTGCCTATAGAACCCATAAAGATTCCTCCCACCATGTCTGCCGACATCCATCCCTGCCTGCACTGCGGCGTGTGCTGCCAAAACTACCGCGTTGAATTCTCGGTGTACGAACTGCAATCCATGGGCGGCACCGTGCCCGATGAGCTGGCCCACGAAGTACCGGGCAAAGGCAATCGCGCCCGCATGAACGGCACGGACAAGCATCCTGTGCGCTGCGTGGCCCTGACTGAGTTGCCACACTTGGGCGAAGGCTGCGTAGGCTGCGGCATTTATGAACAGCGCTCACGCCCATGCCGTGAGTTTCCTTTTGCCTCCTATGGCTGCCACGACACGCGCGCCAAATTTGCTCTACCGCCGCTCACCGACGAAGAGGTGGAGCGCTGGGTCGAAACTGTCTAAAAGCCCCCATGTCTGAACCCCATCCCTGCCTGTCTTGCGGCGCCTGCTGCGCCTCGTTTCGCGTCGATTTTTCGGTGCATGAATCCGAGGAACACGGCGGCCGCGTGCCGCGTGGCCTGATTGAAGAAGTCACCGATTTCACCTGCCGTATGCGCGGCACCGACTACGCGCGCCCGCGCTGTGCCGCATTGACTGGTACGGTGGGTCAAAAAGCCGCCTGCGGCATCTACGAATGGCGCCCATCTCCGTGCCGTGAATTTGCAGCCGGCTCCGATGCCTGCAACCGTGTGCGCCTGCGCCACGGCATGGCAGCGCTGGACAGCGGCTTGCTCTAGACCCTAGGCGCTGCGGCTGCGTGTCATCTTTTGACCGTCAGGCGCCCACGTCCTTGCCGCGCAGCGGCGCTAACATAGGCTTGCGACAATGGGGAGCCAGCCACTCCCACCCGTGGAGGCCCACCATGTTCACTGTCGGAATGCTCATCGCCACCAGCTTGATTGTGTGCGGGCTGTTTGCCGGGGTGCTGCTGGTGGAGCAAACCCTGAGCGACCACAGCAGCGATCTGTAAGCGCCCACACATCTCCCTGCGGCTGCACCAAAACGCGGTGCGCAGGATACTTGCGGGTTTCGTTTTGACAGAACCCTGGGCGCACATGGCCGATTTCCAAGACATTCAACAACGCGAGCGCGGACTGCAGCAGCACTTGACCAGCGCCCAAATGGTCATGATTGCCATTGGTGGCGCGGTGGGCACTGGCTTATTCATGGGCAGTGCCTTTGCGATTGGGTTTGCAGGCCCGGCCGTGCTGATCAGCTATGCCATTGGCGCCTTTATTGCGCTGCTGCTCATCGGCGCGCTGGGCGAAATGACAGTGGCCCACCCCACGTCCGGCTCGTTTGGCGCCTATGCCGAATACTATTTAGGGCCGCTGGCCGGCTTTGTGCTGCGTTATGCCTACTGGGCTGCGCTGGTGCTGGCCGTGGGCATGGAAGTGACGGCCGTCGGCATCTACATGGCCTACTGGTTTCCAGCCGTGCCGCAGTGGATCTGGGTGGCGGTGTTCTCGGCCGTGCTCATTGGCATCAACTTGCGCAGCGTCAAAGTTTATGGCGCGGCGGAATATGCGTTCTCGGCCATCAAAGTGGCGGCGATTGTGGCCTTTGTGCTGATCGGTGCCTATGTGGTGTTTGGGGCGCACATCCCAGGCATTGGGGTTGAGAACTACCAAGTCGGTGGCGGCTTTTGGGCCAAGGGCTTTTCAGGCATGTGGCTGGGCGTGATCGTGGCCATGTTCAGCTATTTGGGCGTGGAAGCCATTGCCGTGGCAGCGGGTGAAGCCCAGCATCCACAAAAGGCGGTGCAAAGCGCGATGAAGACCACGGTGCTGCGCTTGGTGCTGTTTTATTTGCTCACGCTGGCGCTGATGCTGGCCATCGTGCCTTGGACCGAAGCAGCCACGCAAACCAGCCCCTTTGTGCGCGTGATGGAAATCATCAACATCCCTTACGCCGCTGGCGTGCTGAACTTTGTGGTGCTGGTGGCTGCACTTTCCGCCATGAACAGCCAGCTCTACACCACCTCGCGCATGATGTTCAGCCTCTCGCGTGCAGGCCACGCGCCCGCCACGTTTGGGCGCACCAATGCCAACGGCGTGCCCGTGGCGGCCATCTTGGTTTCGAGCCTGGGCGCTGCCGTGGCCATGTTCATCAACGCTTTCTGGCCTGAGCAATCGTTCATGTGGATGATGTCGATTGCCATGTTTGGCTGCATGTTTGCGTGGTTCATGGTGTTTGTGACGCACTTGGCGTTTCGCCTGCGCCGCGAACGCGAAGGCGCGCAGCGCGTGCCGTTTCGCATGTGGGGCTTTCCATGGCTGACGCTGCTGGGTGCGGGCCTGATGGCAGCCGTGCTCATCACCACGGCATTTACGCCCGAATTTCGCCTGACGCTGGTGTTTGGCCTGCCTTGGCTGCTGGTGCTCAGCCTGATTTACCTGTGGCGCCGCCGCGCGGTGTAACGCGCGCAGTCATCGAGCAGATGCATACTGTGAAGCCGGCGGCCGATGGGCCTGTCGGCTTTTTTATTTGGCCCGGCCATGCAATCTGATTCACCAAAGCTTTGGGACATTTCTGCCCCCATCCACCGCGACACCGCGGTGTATCCCGGCGATACGCCCTATGAATCCACATGGAATGCCCGCATCAGCGCGGATTGCCCAGTCAACGTCGGCACGCTGCGCATGTCCACCCATTTGGGCACGCACGTCGATGCACCGCTGCACTATGACGCCCACGGCGAGGCTGCAGGTGCGATGGCGCTGGGCCCTTTTATCGGGCGCTGCCGCGTAATCCATGCGATGGACAGTGGCCCGCTGGTGCAGTGGTCTGATCTGGCCCATGCCATCACGGCCGACCTTCCTCCACGCATATTGGTACGCACCTGCGCCCAGGCAGCGCAGCACTGGAACCCGCATTTGACCGCCCTTGCGCCTGAAGTGATCGTGCAATTACACATGCGCGGTGTGCAGTTGATTGGCATTGACACGGCCAGCATCGACCCTGCCGACAGCGCCGATCTGCCCAGCCACATGCAGGTTCGAGCGCGACAGATGCGCATTCTGGAAAATCTTGTGCTCGACGCGGTGCATGAAGGCGACTACCAGTTGATCGCCTTGCCGCTCAAGCTCATGGAAGCCGACGCATC
>JBJEZV010000143.1:0-6483 GCA_051887595.1 Comamonas sp. | reverse complement strand
CACGCGGTGGCAGGGCACGAGCACAGCCGTAGGATTGGCCGCGCAGGCCGAAGCCACCGCGCGCACGGCTTGCGGCTGGCCCAGCGCTTGCGCCACCTGGGCATAGCTGCGTGTCTGGCCCGGTGCAATGCTTTGCAAAGCCTTCCAAACCTGCTGCTGAAACGGCGTGCCACTGATCCAGTGCAGAGGCACCTTAGGTGCTGACTGGGGCGCGGCCATGGCTTCCAATACCGCATCGCTCCACGCATGCAACTGCGGCCCGCCCGTCGCGAGCTGCGCGGTGGGAAAGCGCTGCTGCAGATCTTCAATCAGGGCAGTTTTGTCGTCCCCCAGCAAGACGGCGGCCACGCCCTGTGGCGTTGCCGCCACCAGCACCTGACCGAGCGCGCAGCGCCGTACGGTGTAGTGCAATGGGCCTTGAAAAGCAGCAGTGGATTTCGCAGTCATGCCCCCACTCTATGCCGGTTGCGGCCCGTCGCCAAGCGCGATTTCAACCCGCACGCGACAGCGCTGGCAGCCAGTTGCCGCTACGCTCGCGGGCAGGAGATTTTTCTGTGTCCCAGCCTTCATCCATTGCGTCATCCTCACCGCGCACACGCCAGCTTTGGGTCATGCTGCTGGCGCTGCTCAGCGGCTTTGCACTCAGCCAAGCATTTCGCACCATCACCACCATCTTGGCCCAAGGGCTGCAGCAAGACTTTGGCATCAGCGCTAGCTCGCTGGGTGCCTTTGCCGGGCTGTTTGGCCTGTCTTTCGGCGTGGTGCAGTTGCTCATGGGCATCGGCATGGATTTGTATGGACTGCGACGCACGGTGCTGTGTGCGTTTCCGCTGGCTGCCCTGGGCGCAGCGGTTTCTGCGGCGGCGCCCTCGTATGCGTGGTTGATGCTGGGGCAGCTGCTCATTGGCATGGGTTGCTCTCCAGCGTTTTTGGCCTGCACCATGTTCATTGCCCGGCACTTTCCGGCAGAGCGCTTTGCATTCATTTCTGGTCTGGCGATGGGCATTGGTGGATTGGGCCTGCTATTTACCGGCAGCCCGCTGGCTTGGGTCGTGCAGGCCTGGGGCTGGCGCAGCGGCTTTGCGCTGCTGAGCGCGCTGTGTGTGCTGTCTTGGCTGGTGATGTACGTCAAAGTCCATGAGCCGCAGCGACCGCATGCAGCATCCGCTCCCCGCGAATCCTGGGGCCTGGCATTGCAACGCATGGGCCAGCTCTTTACGCTGCCCCACACCTGGGGCATGGTGATTTTGGGCATGAGCTGCTATGCCGCATTCCTGTCCATGCGCGGCCTGTGGATTGGCCCACTGCTTATGGACCGTTATGGTTTCACGCTCGTAGAAAGCGGTCATGTGGCGTTTGCTATCTCACTGATCTCGCTGTGCAGCCCTGCCATGTTTGGCACGCTCGATCCCGGCACTTGGGCACGGAGACGTTGGTTGTGCGTTCTATCGCTCACCATGGCCGCGCTATTTGTGCTGCTGGGCTGCTGGGCATCTGGAGCCATGCCACCGCCACACTGGTGATCGTTGTTGTTATGGCGGTGCTCTCCGGGTTTGGTCTGCTGCAATATGCCGATGTGCGCGCCTCTTATCCCAGTCACATGACAGGCCGCGCGCTGTCGCTGTTCACCATGGCCATGTTTTTAGGGCTGGCGCTGATGCAGTGGTTCACGGGAACGATTGCGGCTTGGGGTGCGCAACTGGGTTGGGAGAGCTATCGCACAGTCATGTTCACCATTGCACTGTGGCTGGCCTTGGCCTCATGCGCTTACCGCTATCTGCCAGCTTCGCCTCTGCTGCAAACGCCGTCATCTTGAATTTACAAAATGCTGGCGCTGGAACCATCGCCACGGTAGAGCCAAGGCAAATCCATGAGCCGCCCGCCCAGCATTCGCATGGACAGATCGCGCCCCCAACGCACAGGCCCTGTGGCATGAAAGATGCGCCCATTGCGCAGCGAACGCGCTTGTACCCGGGCATTGCGCTCCCAGCGGTTGAGCGCATAACGGCGCAGACGCAGCTCTACATCCAGATCGTGCATAGACAGCGCACGCTGCAGCTCCGCCGCGTCTTCAATGGCCATGCCTGCACCTTGGGCGAGATACGGCAGCATGGGGTGGGCCGCATCGCCAATCAAACCTACCAAACCGCGTGCCATGCCTTCAGGCCCTTGCAAGGGAGCACGCACAGCCAAGGGCCACAGACGCCAAGGCAGGCCTGCTGCCGCAGCTGCGCCCACCACATCTTGCAGATCACGGCTGAAGTGGCGCAGGCGTTGGGCAAGTATCTCGGCGTTGGCCGCATGGTCCCAGTGCTCCATATCGTCTGGAGCCTGTCCTTCGACAATCACCACCAGATTGAGCAGCTCCCCGCGTCGCACCGGGTATTGCACGGCATGCATCTTCGGCCCCAGCCATACCGTCACCTGGCTGGCACGCGCCCAGACAGGCACTTGGTCCATAGGCAAGAGCACGCGGTAGGCCAAATGCCCAGAAAAGCGCGGACGGCTGGCATCGTCCAGCACCGAGGCGCGCAAGCCACTCCACACGCCATCAGCCAGCATCAGCGCATCGCCTTCGACCATCTTGTTGGCCGAGGTGCGAATGGTGGTGACACGCTCCGTGCCCACAATCGCTTGTACTGCCTGGCCCGGATTGATAAAGACGTCGCTGCGCTCTTGCGCCGCCGTATGCAGCAGATGGTGCACATCGGCGCGGTGGGCCGTCACGTAGGCGGCGCCATAGCGCTCGACCATGCTTTGTCCTAACGGAGACTGGGCCAGTTCTGCACCAGAAAGCGCATCGCGCGCCACCAGTTTTTGCGGAACCGCCACCACATCCTGCAAAGCCTTTTGCAAGCCCCAAGCTTGCAAGCGCCGGACGACGTTGGGACCCAATTGCACCCCTGCCCCCACTTCGGAGAACGCGGGCACACGCTCGAACACACGGGCATCCCAGCCTGCATGCGAAGCGCCCAGCGCTGCGGCCATTCCTGCAATACCGCCTCCGGCGATCAAGACTTGCTTTCTCATGCTGCAATTGTCGCGCCAAATCACCAGCTGCCTGTGCATGTCGTGTGCTCCCCAAGCCTGCGGGTGGTCCATGCCAACGCGGGCTTAGCTGATTAACAGGAGTGCACAGACAATAAAAAACCCGCGAATGCGGGTGGGTGCAAGCGCGTGCCGAAATTAGATTTCGAATTTGCTGCGGTCTTGGTCTTGAATCCATTTAGGTGCTTTGCCACGACCAGTCCAGGTTTCACCCGTCGAAGGATTGCGGTATTTAGGCGCCACTTTGGATCCTGCACTACTACTGCTGCTACTGCGGCTGCCTTTGGGAGGAAATACGTCTTGGGCAGTTAATCCGTGCTCTGCAATCAGACTGCGCACTTTATTGACAGCGTCTGTCAGCTCGCGCTGACGAGCATCCTTGATTTGTTTTTCTAATTCTTCGCGTTGTTTGAGCAGGTCTTTATAGCTTGCCATAGATGGTCACCCTTTCTTGATTAACAGGATTATTAAAAAATCTAATAACGCTTAAAACGTCTGCGGGACCGGCTGCAAACGTGCACGAATTTAAACATAAAAATATCTATAAAGAAAAGCTTTTTAAGAACCTTCGATTTAATTAGCGATTTATGCCTACATGTGTATCGAGGCTTTGAAAGTTTTAGAATCTTGCAGCTACAGCGTACAAGAAATTGTCAAAGAAAGAACAACAGTGTCCACTTACTTAATCGGCGACATCCAAGGATGTCACGGGGCTTTGGCCCATTTGCTGCAAACCATCAACTTTTCTCCCAGTCGAGATACCGTGTATCTGTTGGGTGATCTGATTAACCGCGGTCCCCAATCGGCAGAGGTGCTGCGTCGGTGTATGGCTGCCGGCGACAGTATTCGGGCGCTGTTAGGCAATCACGATTTGCATTTACTGGCCAGCGCTTATGGCGTGCGCCAGCCTGGTCGGCGCGACAGCTTGCAAGATATTTTGCAAGCACCAGATCGCGATGCCCTATTGCACTGGGTCTCGCAACAACCGCTGGCACGGCATATTCAATCGGCTGGAGGCGAAGATTTACTGATGGTCCATGCTGGCGTTTTGCCGCAATGGGATCTGCAGCAAACATTATGTTTGGCCGACGAAGTGCATCAAATTGTCAAAAGCAAAGATCTACCTGATTTTCTACAGACCATGTATGGCAATTTGCCCAATGCTTGGAACGATGGCTTAACTGGCAGCGATCGATTGCGCGTGATTGTGAATGCATTGACGCGCATTCGCTTTTGCACGCCCGAGGGACAAATGGATTTTGACAGTGCCGAATCCGCAGAAGCTGCGCCTGCGGGTTTACTGCCTTGGTTTGAATGCCCGGATCGCCAAACTGCTGGCACCACCATTGCCTTTGGACACTGGTCTACCTTGGGCCTCGTCAATCGCCCGAACCTAATGGCCTTGGACACCGGCTGCGTGTGGGGAGGCTGTTTGAGCGCCATGGAGATTGGCAGCAGTTTGCAAGAGCGGCGGCTGCACCAAGTGCATTGCCAAGCGGCGCAACAGCCAGGTTGAGCCAGTAATACCCTGCGCCATAGACATCACCCCAAAAAAAGCCAACTGCATCGCAGTTGGCTTTTGCATAAGAGTGCTTCTTATTAGAAGCTGCCCATGGGCTTGAACAGCGCCGCAATCTTGCGCTTGGGCTTGTTGCCCAATGCGGCCTTCGGGCTGGATTGGCTGGAAGCGTCCCAAGCCGGTGTGTGGCTCTCACGCGCTTCGTAGGGCTTGTCAAAGAAGGGATCCGCGGAAGCACTGCGCACAGGGCGCGCACCGCGCACTGGTCGGGTGCCTACCGCCGAAGCGCTGCGCTGCACCTCTTCACGTCCCGCCACATCACGTTCGCGAAAGCGGCGTGGCTCGGGCAAGGCCATGTTTTGGACCGTGATCTTCTTTTTGATCAGTTTTTCAATATCGGCCACCAATTTAGTGTCCGAACTGCTCACCAGCGTTACGGCAATACCTGTGGCGCCAGCACGGCCTGTACGGCCAATGCGGTGCACATAGTCTTCGGCATTGAAAGGCACGTCGTAATTGAACACGGCGGGCACATCTTTGATGTCCAGACCACGCGCAGCCACATCGGTGCACACCAGCAAATCGACTTCACCTTGCTTGAAAGCGTCCAGCGCCTTCAGACGTTCGTCTTGGCTCTTGTCACCATGCAAAGCCGCAGCGCGATACCCCTCGCGCTCCAGTGCGCGGGTCAGGCGGGCACAGCCGAGTTTGCTGTTCGAGAAGATGAACGCCTGGCGAATACCTTGCTCACGCAAAACCGTCTGAATCACGCGGCGCTTGTCTTCATCGTTGGCGCTGTAAAAGCGCTGATCGACAGAGGCCGAGGTCTCATTGGGGCGGGCCACTTCAATCGTGACCGGATCTTGCAAATAGCTACCCGCCAGACGCTTGATCTCTGGCGAGAAGGTTGCACTGAACAGCAAGGTCGTACGGGTCTTGGGCAGGTGGTTCAGGATGCGCTGCAGGTCGGGCAAGAAGCCGATGTCCAGCATGCGGTCAGCCTCGTCCAACACCACGTATTCCACCTGGTTGAGCACCACGTTTTTGGCTTCGATGTGGTCCAGCAAGCGGCCAGGCGTGGCCACCAGCACTTCGACACCTTTTTTCAGCTCAATGGTCTGGGGCTTCATGTCCATGCCACCGAACACCACGGTGCTGCGCAACTTGGTGTGCTTGGCATACAGCGCAACTTGCTGCGCCACCTGGTCTGCCAGCTCACGGGTAGGCAGCAGCACCAAGGCGCGTACAGGGTGGCGGGCAGGGGAGGCCGAGCTGTTCTCGTGCCGCATCAAGCGTTGCAGCAGCGGCAGCGAAAAAGCAGCCGTCTTGCCGGTGCCTGTTTGCGCTGCTCCCATCACATCCTTGCCGGTCAACACCACGGGAATCGCCTGGGCCTGGATGGGGGTCATGGACTCGTAGCCCATTTCGGCCACGGCGCGTGCCAGAGGCTCCGCCAAGAGTAAAGAGGAAAAAGAACTTGTCATTGAGCCTGCTATTGTCGCACTGCGGGCGCCAACTACCGCAGCAGGGCCATAAATCCAGCGTATCTCGCCCGGAATCCGTGGAAATAAAACCTCACTGCTGGCCCAGGCTTGTTACAAGTTGGCAGCCGAAAACGTATCACAAGCCTTCATAGAGCCGCTTTGCAGCCCTGT
Organism: Comamonas sp.; assembly: GCA_051887595.1. GTDB lineage: Bacteria > Pseudomonadota > Gammaproteobacteria > Burkholderiales > Burkholderiaceae_C > Comamonas. The sequence continues at coordinate 261 of JBJEZV010000143.1, read as the reverse complement.
GTTGAACCAGCGCTGGCGCTGGGCACTGCTGCCATGCGTAAAGCTATCGGGAACCACTTGGCCTGTCTGGGCTTTTTGTAGCGCGTCGTCGCCAATCTTGGCTGCGGCGTTCATGGCTTCTTCGACGTCGCCCTGCTCCAAAATCTGGCGCTGGCTGTGTGCATGGTGCGCCCAGACACCGGCAAAACAGTCTGCTTGCAACTCCAGTTTGACCGACAGGCGGTTGTATTCCGTTTGGCTCACGCGGCCGCGCATTTGATC
>JBJEZV010000142.1:0-1615 GCA_051887595.1 Comamonas sp. | reverse complement strand
TTCAAGACCATTGTGGTGGCCAGCACCAATGACCCGCGCGTGACGCTGGAGCGCGCCACACAGTTTGCCCAAGCTTGGGGTGCGCGGCTGGAAGTCGCAGGCGCGTTGGAGCACATGGGCTCTGACAGCAAACTGGGCGACTGGCCGCAAGCCCGTGTGTGGCTGGATGAGCTGCTGGCAACCGAAGCAGCCAGCGTCTGACCCCGCCTTAACTGCGTGCAAGCACCGGGGCAATGGCTTGCCCCGTGTGTGTTCCCAGCGCCACGACTTCCTCGGGTGTGCCCGCAGCCACAATGCGCCCGCCGCCGGTGCCGCCCTCGGGGCCCAAGTCAATGATCCAGTCGGCCTCGGCAATCACATCCAGGTCGTGCTCGATCACGATCACGCTGTGGCCAGCATCGACCAAGCGATGCAGTACGCGGATCAGCTTGTCCACGTCAGCCATGTGCAGGCCCACCGTGGGTTCATCCAGCACATACAGCGTGTGCGGCGTCTTGTTGCCGCGTTTGGTGACGTCGTCGCGCACCTTGGTCAGTTCGGTGACCAGCTTGATGCGCTGAGCTTCACCGCCCGAGAGCGTGGGCGAGGGTTGGCCCAGCGTCAGATAGCCCAGACCCACATCCTTGAGCAGTTGCAGCGGGTGGGCAATGGAAGGCATGGAAGCAAAGAACTCCACCGCCTCGTCGACTTCCATTTGCAGCACATCGCCAATGCTCTTGCCGCGCCATGTCACCGCCAGTGTTTCGGGGTTGAAACGTGCGCCATGGCAGGTTTCGCAGGGCACTTTCACATCGGGCAAGAAGCTCATTTCGATGGTGCGCATGCCTTGGCCTTCACAGGCAGGGCAGCGTCCTTCGCCGGTATTGAAGCTAAAGCGCCCCGCGCCATAACCACGGGCCTTGGCCTCCAGGGTGTCGGCAAACAGTTTGCGGATGGTGTCCCAAAAACCAATATAGGTCGCGGGGCAGGAGCGCGGCGTTTTGCCAATCGGTGTTTGGTCAACCTCCAACACGCGGTCAATGACTTCTGTGCCCCATACGGCTTCGCAGCCGATGAGCGCAGGTGTCTGGCCAGCTTCCAGGGCTTCACGGCCCGCCTTGGTCGAGCGCTGGCTGACCAACTTCGCCACATTGGCTAACAGCACATCGCGCGCGAGGGTTGACTTGCCCGAGCCCGAGACACCCGTGATCGCCACCAAGCGCTTGAGCGGTACGCTGGCTTCCAGATCTTGCAGGTTGTGCAAGTTCGCCCCATTGACCACCAGCCAATGCAGCGGGCCGGTGGATAGGCTGGGGTTGGCCATTTCCGCATTGGCCTGCGCGCTGGCAGCAGCGAGTGCGGCAGCGGCATCTGCAGCGATTTGTTTTTTGGTGCGTTTCTTAGGTTTGGGAGCCTCTTCTGCGGGGACGGTTGCCGCATCGGCCACGCCATCAATAGGGCGGCGTGCTTGATAGGGATGACGCATGGCATGCAGCAAATAGCGGCCGGTCTGCGAATCTTCAGCAGCCATGATGTCTGCTGGTGTGCCTTGGGCCACAAGGTGGCCGCCACGCTTGCCTGCGCTAGGGCCAATGTCGATCACATGGTCAGCGCGGCGAATGGTGTCTTCATCGTG
>JBJEZV010000141.1:0-1621 GCA_051887595.1 Comamonas sp. | reverse complement strand
ACGCCATCTGTGGCGCCTCCTGCGGGGCCTCCCACGACGATGGTGACGTGCTTGTTGCCCAGCAAAAAGTCTTTAGGCAAGTTGCTGGCGGTCACCTGTTGGGCTTGAGCAGCCAACCAAGGCGCTGCACCACCTGCGACCAAGGCGGCGGACCATTGCAACCATTGGCGACGATGGAGCGATGAAGTTGCAGAACGCGACATAGAAATTACTTTCAAAAGCGGGGGCTGCGCGAGGGTGCAGCCAGCCAACGCAGGCCGTTAAAGCCTGCGGTTTTGCATGAGGAAGGGAATAAAGAGAGAAGTAGCCCGGCTTATTCGCTGACCTGCGTGCGTTGCATGTAGCGGCGCGCGTTCGGGTCAAATGCATCGCGGCGGTGCAGCGTCACACGGTTATCCCAAGCCACTAAGTCGCCGATCTGCCACTGTTGTGCCCAAGTAAATTGCGGCTGTGTGGCATGCGCCCATAAAGCGTCGAGCAAAGCTTCGCTCTCTTCCAATGACAAGCCACGCACATAGGCGCCGCGCCTGCGGCCCAGGTACAGGCTGCGTTTACCGGTTGCTGGATTGATGCGCGCCAACGGATGCACAGCTCCGACGGTTTCAAGCGGATCGGTGGTGTCTTTAAAGCCCAAGCGCAATTCACCTGCGCTGTTGCGACTGGCGTCGTGCACACATTCATATTGCAGCGCCTGCGCTTTCAAGTCCGCTGGCAAGCTATCAAACGCAGCGTACATATTTGCAAAGTAAGTGTTGCCGCCTGCTGGTGGAATTTCGCGCGCCAGCAGCAAGGCGGCTTTGGGCGGCACAGGCTGGTAGGTCATGTCCGCATGCCAGACCGATTCGCCATCGCCCAAGCCACCCAGCGCTTTGCCGTCTTGCACCACATTGGAGATCACCACGATCTCGCGCGGCAGTGCTTGGGTGCTGTCATGCAGTGGCTGAGAGCCGATGGGGCGCTGGTCGAGTGGACCAAAGTAGGCCGAAAAGCGGATGTGCTCCTCCACGCTCAGGTGCTGCTGGCCACGAAAGCGCAAGACCAGATGTTCGTCCCAAGCTTGCTGCAGCGCTTTGACGGTATGCAGATGCAGCGGCTGGCGCAAATCCAAGCCTTGAATATCCGCGCCCAATGCTGCGCCCGAGGGCACCACAGTGAACGACTGGACGGCAGAAGCGGCACCGACATCAGGCGCAGAGGTCGTGGAAGCAGCAGAAACAGCAGACATACAAAAAGCCTTTCAGATAACGAATACACGTCATGCTAGGAATGGCGGGTGCTGCTGTGAACGAAGCTTTTCGCAGATGAATATGCGTTTTTTGAGCTTGGCCAGATACGTGCTTCAAACTTCAAAAATAAAAGCATCTACCCATTGACCAATAAGGTTTTCAGATAGTTTTCTATTTCAAATCATTAGTTGCTGCTGGGTGGTAGCTATCAAAAATCCCAAATTTGGGGATGCATTGCGCTGAATAGGCATCAAGCCAGTGCAATGTTTCGGCCCGCCGCTTCGTCTTGGGCATCGCCACGCACCACGACAGGGCAACTCGTGCAGACTGGGATGCTGCTGTCATTCATGCCTTCTGTGGCATGCAAACTGCGCACATGGGAACTGACATCACCG
>JBJEZV010000140.1:0-1632 GCA_051887595.1 Comamonas sp. | reverse complement strand
CAGAAGTGCCCGTGGCTGGCATGGCCTTGATCTTGGGCGTGGACCGCTTCATGTCGGAGTGCCGCTCACTGACCAACTTTATCGGCAATGCGGTGGCCACCGTAGTGGTCTCGCGTTGGGAAAAGGGCGTGGACATGCAGCGCTTGAACGATGTGCTGGACGGCAAGCCTGTGGCCGATGTGGTGCCTGAGGCGCAACACGCTTGAAACCGCAGCGATTGAGTTCGTAAAAAGGGATGGCTTTGGCCATCCCTTTTTTGTTGCTCATAGGGGGCACAAGTCTTAGGCGCTGTGCAGCAATTCGTAGGCGAGGCGGATGCGCTGCGCGTCGCGCCCCAGTTTGCGGTCCAGCGGAAACCAACCCGCCCATCGCATGCGGTGTACGGTGTGATGTAGCTCGCTGCGCGCAGCATCATCCATGTGCTGCACCCATGCTTGCCAATGGCCGCGTGCAGATGGCAGGGCATGGGCTTTGTCCAAAATCCAAGCCGTGGAATGCACATAGCACAGCGCATCGCGCACATGGCAAACAGACAGCGGCAGGTGCGCGGCAGGATCGTCTTCAAAGTCGATGTAGCCAATCACGCCATCGGGGCAGCGCACCATATTGCGCGCAAAGGCTTGGCTCAGCGCCGTGCCAGCACGGTGCACGGCTGCGAGTGCTTGCAGGCCTTGGCACCATAAATCGAGTACGGCTTCGCTGCCTTGTGGCAGCGCTTCTTCCATGGCATTGCCCAGACTTGGAAGCTCTTGTGCCGCGTGGCCCAGATGGCGCATTACAAAACCATCGGCATTGCTAGCCAGTACCTGGGGGGCGCGAAGTCCACGTTGTGCCAGGTCTTGCAGACGCTGTACTTCGGTGGCTACAGCCACGCTGCCGCCGGCATTGGGCACTGGCAAAAGCACCGGTAGACCCAAAATGCGTGCCATGCCTGCGAGCACACGATAGCGCCACGCTGGGTTCAGCGCTCCTGCACGTTTGACCCACAGCGACTCGCGCTCCAAGTCGTAGCGCATCACACTGTGCGGCTGGCTGAGCACATGCTCGCGCAAAAAAAGGTCGTAGTCGATCGAAGGGGCTGAGGTAGAAGCAGACAAGGGCGTAAACGGAGGCAACAAGCTCAGTCGGTGAGCGATCCTGCGATTGTGCCCTGTTCCTTGTCGGCCTTGGCCGAGGGTTGCAGCGGCGGCTGAGCGATGTGAAAACTGTGCGCGCTGACACGGTCCCAGTACATTTTGAAGACGTTGTGCTGCTCGTCCAGCCGGCCTAGCAGCGCCCCAGGCTCGACGCGCAAGATGGTGTTGGCCAGCAAATGCACCTGGGAGTCATCCGCACGTCGCACGATGTGGTGCGCCGTGATTTCACCAGGGTGGCGCAGACCGGCAGCTTGCACCAGTTCTTTGAGCGCATGCATGGTGCTGCGGTGAAAGTTGGCCACACGTGTACCCTTATCAGGCACCACCAAAGCATTTTGGCGCAGCGCATCTTGGGTGGTCACGCCTGTGGGGCAGTGACCCGTGTGACAGGTCTGCGCTTGAATGCAGCCCAGCGCCAGCATGAAACCACGCCCAGCGTTGCACCAGTCAGCGCCCAGCGCCATCATGCGCGCGATGTCAAACGCCGTAATGACTT
>JBJEZV010000139.1:7894-12704 GCA_051887595.1 Comamonas sp. | reverse complement strand
GTGCCGTTGAATGGAATCACCTGCGCATCAATGCCCGCGGTGGACTTGAACAGTTCAGCGGCCAGATGCTGGGTGCTACCCACGTTGATGGAGCCAATATTGAGCTTGCCAGGATTGGCCTTGGCGTAGCTGACCACTTCGCGCAGGTTCTTGAACTGCGAATTGCCATCGGCCACGACACCAATGTCAAAGTAACCCAAGGTGGACACAGGCGTGAGGTCCTTGACCATGTCAAACGGCAGTTGTTTGAACATGTTGACCGTCACGGCGCTGCCATTGGACATCAAAAACAGCGTGTGACCATCTGGCTGCGATTTGGCCACGGCATCGGCCGCCACAATGCCGCCCGCGCTGGGCTTGTTCTCAATCACCACGGGTTGCCCCAGTTGCGTAGACAACTGCTGCGCCACCACGCGCGAGGTCACATCCGCCACGCCACCGGCACCAAAGGGCACCATGATGCGAATGGGCTTGTCCGACAGCGGCTGTGCCTGAGCGGCCGTGCCTGTCCAGGCCGACAGCGCCATGACGCCAGCCAAAATGGCGCAGTTTTTGCTTATAAATTTACGGCGTTGCATTGCATGCTCCTTGATGAGTTGTGAGGCAAGTGTGCCAGCAGCCTTGCGCTGTCAGACCCATGGTTTGACGCTATCAGCTATAGCGTCTTGGCATAGCTATGGGCGATTAGTTCCCAGTTTGCTCGAAAGCGAACTTTTCCGTATCAACTTCTTTTTGGGCCTGCAGTGCATAGCGGTCGCCCATGATGCGCTCCGGCTGGAACAGCTGATCTAAAGCTTGCAAGGTATGAGCACTTAACTGCAAAGCCGTGCCACGCAGGTTCTCTTGCAAGTGCTCCACCTTGGTGGTGCCAGGCAATGCGATGACGTGTTCCCCTTGGTGCAAGACCCAGGCAATTGACAGCTCTGCCAATGTGCACTGTTCTTGCTCAGCGATCTGTTGCATGGCATCGAGCAACTTCAAGTTGTGCGCGTAGGCCGCAGGTTGGAAGCGTGGCATGGCGAGCCGGATGTCATTGCTGGGCAGCGTGCTGACATCGCGCAGCTTGCCGGTGAGATAGCTGCGCGCCAGGGGGCTAAAGGCTACATAGGCAATGCCCAGTTCTTTGCACGCTTGCAAGGTTCCCAGTTCAGCATTGCGGCTCCACAGCGAATATTCGCTTTGCAAAGCTGCAATAGGATGCTCACGGTGGGCGCGGCGCAGCGTCTGCTCTCCGACTTCCGACAGACCCAAGGCACGCACTTTGCCCTCTTGCACCAGCCGCGCCATCTCGCCCACAGACTCTTCGATGGGCACGTTTTTGTCCCAACGGTGCAGGTAGTACAGATCAATCACTTCCACCCCAAGGCGCTGCAGGCTATCTTCACAGTTTTGGCGCAGGGTGTGTGGACGCCCATCAATCACGCGGCGCATCACACCATCTTCGCCCTTCACACCGGCCATGCCGCCTTTGCTGGCCAAGGTGATGCGATCGCGAAAAGGTCGCAGCATGGGGCCGAGCAGGCGCTCATTGGCACCAAAGCCGTACAGCGCTGCCGTATCAAACAGCGTGACACCAGCATCTAAAGCGGCTGTGACCACGGCTTGGGCTTGCTCCGGGCCGGGCGGAACGCCGTAAGCATGGCTGAAGTTCATGCATCCCAGACCCAGGCTGCTGACGGTAAAAGGGCCAATTTGGCGCAATTGCATAGATGCTCCTTTCAATGCTGCACGCGATGCTCGGATTACACGGTGCAGCATGGCAATACACATTAAAGGCTTGCGCACCAAGGGCGCAAACGATGGTGCAGTATGCATTGTTGATGATGGCTCGCTGTAGCTGCAACGACAGCAGCGAAGGTATCGGGCACACCACACCATTTCCATAAAAAAACCCGCTGTCTACGGTCATGCAGACAGCGGGTTACACAAGCTGCGCTGGGGCTTAGCCTGCGTTCAGTTGCTGCTCCAGATCGTGCAGCACCTTGTAGCAATTGAACACGCGAGCCACGCTGGAGTTGGGCTCACGGCCTTCTCGGATAGCAGCAAAGAATTCACGATCTTGCAGCTCGATGCCGTTCATGGACACATCCACCTTCGACACATCAATGGGCTCTTCCTTGCCGTTGACCAGGTCGTCGTAGCGCGCGATATAGGTCGCTGTGTCGCCGATATAGCGGAAGAAAGTACCCAGAGGGCCGTCGTTATTGAACGACAGGCTCAATGTGCAAATGGCACCGTTTTCGGCCTTGAGCTGGATGCTCATGTCCATGGCAATGCCCAGCACGGGGTGGATCGGGCCTTGGATGGCGTTGGCCTTCACGATGGGGCTGTTTGCTTGATAAGCAAACAGGTCCACCGTGTGGGCTGCGTGGTGCCACAGCAGGTGGTCGGTCCAGCTGCGTGCCTGACCCGCCGCATTCATGTTGGTGCGGCGGAAGAAGTAGGTTTGGACATCCATTTGCTGGATGTTGAACTCACCTGCTTGGATCTTGTTGTGCACGTACTGGTGGCTAGGGTTGAAACGGCGGGTGTGTCCGCACATGGCAACCAAGCCAGTTTCCTTTTGCACGGCGATCACCTCTTCGGCGCCCTTCAAGCTGTCTGCCAGAGGGATTTCCACTTGCACGTGCTTGCCCGCCTTCAAGCAGGCAATGGTCTGCTCGGCGTGCAACTGTGTGGGCGTGCACAAAATCACCGCATCCACTTCAGGCAAAGCCAAAGCTTCAGCCAGATCGGTGGTCACGTGACCGATGCCGTATTTGTTGGCAACTTCTTGGGTGGGCTCCAAACGACGGCCGACCAGCGACACCACTTCAACGCCATCGATGTTCTTGATGCCGTCCAGGTGCTTGATACCGAAAGCGCCAGCGCCAGCCAGCGCGACTTTGATGGTTTTGCTCATGGTTTAGTTCTCCAAAATCACATGGCCCACTGCGGTGTTGGATGCAGGGACGTGGTAGAAGCGATGGGTCAGCTTGGGCGTTGCGCCGCCGTGGACGTCGTCCATGGCGCCGCGTGCGATCAGCCACATCACCAGTTCAATGCCTTCGCTGCCTGCTTCGCGCACATAGTCGATGTGGGGCAGGTTGGCCAGATCAGCAGGATCGGCAATCAAGCGGTCCAGGAACTTGTTGTCCCATTCGGCGTTGATCAAGCCTGCGCGCGGACCTTGCAGCTGGTGGCTCATGCCGCCCGTGCCCCAGATTTGCACATTCAGGGGCTCGTCGTAGCTGTCGATGGCACGGCGAATCGCCTTGCCCAACTCAAAGCAGCGCTTGCCCGAGGGCACGGGGTATTGCACCACATTGACGTGGAACGGAATCACCTTGCAAGGCCAGTTCTCAGGCTGACCAAACATCAGCGTCAATGGCACGGTCAGGCCGTGGTCGACTTTGAGGTTGTTGACCAGCGTCAGGTCAAAATCCTGCTGGATCACGGACTGCGCAATGTGCGCGGCCAGATCGGGGTGGCCTTCGACCTTGGGCACAGGACGTGCGCCATAGCCTTCGTCCGCAGGCTCAAACTCAGCTGCCGTGCCAATCGCAAACGTGGGGATCACACCCAGATCGAACGAAGTCGCATGGTCGTTGTAGACCAAGAAGATCACGTCAGGCAGGTTGTCCTTGATCCACTGCTTGGAGAACTCATAGCCCTTGAACAGCGGCTGCCAGTACGGCTCTTCGGTCTTGCCTTGGTCCACGGCGGCGCCAATGGCAGGCACGTGGGAGGTAAACACCGAGGCCGTGACTTTGGCCTGACCCTTGGGCTTGTCCGCCGATGCGTCTTGAACGGCATCAGCCAAAGCCTGCTGGGCCTGGGTTTCTTGCCATTCCAGCCAGGCGGCCGACATGGACAGCGGGCCTTGCGCATCACCATCTTCACCGACCACGCGATTGCCATCGGCCTTGCGGCCACCGGCAAGCATCATTTCGCGGTAGGTTTGCTCGGTCATGCCCGTCATGGAGCCTGCCATTTGCTGGAAGCTCAGACCGTCGGTGGCGCCCAGCTTGGACAGGAAGTAGATGTTGCCACCCGTGCGCATCATCCAGTTCAAATCGCGCGCCAGCACGGCGGCTTTTTGCTCTTCTGTCATGGGCCACTCGCTCAGATAAGCCTTTTCATCGGCTTTGAAGCGTGCGCGGTTTTCCGCCTTCATCAGGCTCATGCAAAACTGGTTGAGCCAGTAGCCCTTGCGGCTTTGGTCGGCATCAAAAATCGTGGTGCCGGGGACGTCCAGATAAGGTTTGTCCAGTGCCATGCTTAGTCTCCTGCAATCGTTCGGGGGCGGTACTTAGACCTCTTCAGGCCAGTACAGGCGCATGGGGTTGTCCACCAGCAGCTTGCGTTGCAACTCTGCCGTGGGCGCGATGTGGGGAATGAAGTCCACCAGCAAGCCGTCATCGGGCATGTGGTTCTTCAGGTTGGGGTGTGGCCAGTCGGTGCCCCACAGCACACGATCGGGGAACTCTTGCACCACGCGGCGCGCAAACGGTACCACGTCCTGGTAGGCGTTTTGTTCGCCATTCAATGCGACGGGACCGGTCACGCTCAGGCGCTCGGGGCAAGACACCTTGCTCCAGACGTTGTCGTGCTCGCGCATGAACTTCAGGAACAGTGCAAACTCTTCGCTGTCTACACCCTTGGATACATCGGGGCGGCCCATGTGGTCGACCACGACAGTGGTGGGCAGCGCCGTGAAGAAGTCCCACAGCTCGGGCAGGTCCACCGCTTCAAAGTAGATCACCACGTGCCAGCCAAGCTTGGCGATGCGGCCTGCAATCTCCATCAACTCGTCCTTGGGCGTGAAGTC
>JBJEZV010000139.1:0-7794 GCA_051887595.1 Comamonas sp. | reverse complement strand
GTTTTTTCAAAAGCGCTCATGTTGCAGTGCTCCCTTAATCGATGTAGCGCAGACCCGCTTTTTCCAGCGGCTCACGCATTTTGTACATGTCCAGACCCAGCACGCCCGAGGCCAGCTTGGCGCGCTTTTCACCTTCGAAGCTCTCGCGCTTTTGCGCGGCTTCCAGCACTTGGGCAGCCTTGGCAGCTGGCACGCAGACCACGCCATCGTCGTCGGCCACGATCACATCACCGGGGGTGACGATTTGGCCTGCGCACACCACAGGAATATTGACCGAGCCCAGTGTGGCCTTGATGCAGCCCTTGGACGAGATCGCCTTGCTCCACACGGGGAAGTTCATCTCTTGCAGCGTCTTCACATCGCGCACACCGGCGTCGATGATCAGCGCACGTGCGCCGCGCGACTGAAAGCTCGTGGCCAGCAGGTCGCCAAAGTAGCCGTCGGTGCACTCGGCAGTGATGGCAGCCACCACGATATCGCCGGGCTGAATTTGTTCAGCCGCCACATGCATCATCCAGTTGTCACCTGGGTGCAGCAGCACGGTCACCGCTGTGCCCGAAACTTGGCATCCGCTGTAGATGGGACGCATGTAAGGCTTGAGCAGGCCGACACGGCCCATGGCTTCGTGCACGGTGGCCGAGCCCAGTGCGGCCAGACCATCGGCAGCTGCGCGATCTGCGCGTTGAATGTTGCGGTACACCACGCCGAGTTCATACATGGCAGCTTCTCCTGAAAATCTATAAATAAGTGAGTAGCATGCCTTTACCCTGAGCCATTTTCAAAGTGTTTTGTATTTGAAAACGTTGCTACTCAATGGGCAAAAGCTCTCTTTATGCGAGTAATCGAACGCGGGCTTACTTGCCCTTGGCCTTCAAAGCTGCATCCAGGCGCGTGAACACGCGGCGGGCGTTGCCTTCGTAGACCATGTGCTTTTCTTCGGCCGTCAGGTTCTGCGTGGCCTCGATATAGCGCTTGGTGTCGTCGTAGTAATGACCCGTCTGTGGGTCGATACCGCGCACCGCACCAATCATTTCGCTGGCGAACAAAATGTTCTTGGTGGGGATCACTTCGGTCAGCAAGTTGATACCAGGCTGGTGGTAGACGCAGGTGTCAAAGTAGATGTTGTTGAGCAGGTGCTCTTCCAGCAAAGGCTTCTTGAGTTCTTGCGCCAGACCGCGGTAACGGCCCCAGTGGTAAGGCGCAGCGCCGCCGCCGTGGGGGATCAGGAACTTCAATGTCGGGAAGTCCTTGAACAGATCGCCCTGGATCAGCTGCATCACAGCCGTGGTGTCGGCGTTGATGTAGTGCGCGCCAGTGGTGTGGAAGCAGGCATTGCAGCTGGTGGAGACGTGGACCATCGCGGGAATGTCGTACTCCACCATCTTTTCATAGATGGGGTACCACGAGCGGTCGGTCAGCGGAGGGCTGGTCCAGTGGCCGCCGGAAGGATCGGGGTTGAGGTTCAGGCCGACGTTGCCGTATTGCTCCACGCACTTGACCAGCTCGGGGATGCAGGTCGCTGGATCGACACCGGGCGACTGGGGCAGCATGGCTGCGGGGATGAAATGGTCAGGAAACAGTTGGCTGACGCGGTAGCACAGCTCGTTGCAAATGGCCGCCCAGGTGCTGGAAGTCTGGAAGTCACCAATGTGGTGGGCCATGAAGGACGCACGGGGGCTGAAGATCGTCAGGTCCGAGCCACGCTCTTTCATCAGGCGCAGCTGGTTGGTCTCGATGGTTTCGCGGATTTCATCGTCGCTGATCTTCAGATCGGCAACCTTGGGCGCCACGCTGGGATCCTTCAAGCCCGCGATCTGCTGGTCACGCCATGCGCCCAAAGCTGCAGGCGCGGTCGTGTAGTGGCCGTGTACGTCAATAATCATGTGAGTCCCCTCGAGAGAAAAATGCTGCGTGGCGCGCTGCATTGCGCTGCGCCCGCTGGCTGAAATCGTGTGTACTTAAACCGGTGCAGGCGCCATGCCCTGCTTGCGCTTGGCCTCTGCGGCCGCCTCAGACGCCATAAATGCCAGCGCCTCACGCACAGCGTCGGCGTGGGCAGAGCCCGCGACGACTGCGCCTGAGAAAATGGTGTCAATTGCTACGGCCGCAGGCATGTTGCCTACGATGGTGATGCCCTGCACGTGGATCAGCTCGCTCAGTTGCTGAAAGCCCAGCGCCACGTCGCCTTGGGCCACCGAGGCACCGACTGGCACGCCCGGGCGGGCTTGCACCATGCGGTCTTTGAGTTGCTCGGCAATGCCCCAGCGCTCCAGCAGTTTTTGCAAGGCCACGCCGCTGGGGCCGGTCGAAAAGCCAATGCTGGGGGCTGCTAACACCGCAGCGCGCAAAGCCTCTTCGGTGCTGATATCAGGAACAGGCGCACCTGCTGGCACGGCCACCGCAGTGCTGGAAAGCACCAGATTCACTTTGCTATTAGCCACGGCATGGCCGCTGGCGATGAGCTTGTCGATAGCGTCGGATGCCAGAATGACTACGTCAAACGCTTCGCCCGCTTGCACGCGCTTGGCAGCATCCACGCCACCCACGGATTCGATCTGCAGACCCACACCAGAGCGTGCCTGCCACGCAGTGGCCAAATCGGCCAACACCTGGCGCGTGGCCATCGAAGAAATACCTTGCAAAGCGAAACTCACGCCGTTGATCTCCTGAACCAGCCTATGTCGTGGAAGGGAAAAGCTGCACTGCTGCTTTCCCGTGCTGTCCACATTGTGACGGTGCAGGCTCCCTGCGCCTAGGCACAGGGACCGCTAGCAGCTATGCCGCACCGGCATAACTAAGCACTCACCTTAGACCAAAGGTAAACCCACGTAGTTTTCGGCCAGCGAAGTCGAACCCGCCTTGGAGTTCACGATGTAGCCCAGCTCGGCTTCTTGGATCTTGGTGCTGAAACCATCGGAATCGGGAAAGTTGTGCATCAGCGAGGTCATCCACCACGAGAAGCGCTCGGCATTCCAGATGCGGCGCAGGCAGCGTTCAGAGTACAGGTCGATGCCTTCGCTGTTGCCTTCCTTGAAGTACTGCACCAGACCGCGTGTCAGATAGCCCACGTCGGAAGCAGCCAAATTCAGGCCCTTGGCCCCCGTAGGAGGCACGATGTGTGCAGCATCCCCGGCCAAGAACATGCGGCCAAAGCGCATCGGCTCGGTCACAAAGCTGCGCAGCGGCGCAATGCTCTTTTCCAGCGATGGGCCAGTCACCAAGTTCTCGCGGGCTTCGGGGTCCAGGCGCAGCTTGAGCTCTTCCCAGAAACGCTCATCGCTCCAGTCTTCGACCTTTTCGGTCAGTGGCACTTGCAGGTAGTAACGGCTGCGGGTCTTGCTGCGCTGGCTGCACAGTGCAAAACCGCGCTCGGTGTGGGCGTAGATCAACTCGTCCGACACGGGAGGCGTGTCCGAGAGCATGCCCAGCCAGCCAAATGGGTAGACCTTTTCAAACGTCTTGATCTTGTCTTGCGGCGCGCTGGCGCGGCACACGCCGTGAAAACCATCGCAGCCAGCGATGAAGTCGCACTCGATGGTGTGCGTGACACCGTCCTTTTCGTAAGTCACACGGGGGTTGTCTGACTCAAAGTCCACTGGCGTCACGTTTTTGGCTTCATAGACGGTCAGCAAGCCTACCTTGGCGCGCTCTTCCATCAGGTCCCGCGTCACTTCGGTCTGGCCATAAACCATCACGCGCTTGCCGCCTGTGAGTTCATGCAAATCTATGCGGTGGCGCTTGCCCGCAAACAGCAGCTCAATGCCGTCGTGCGGCAGGCCTTCGGCGTGCATGCGCTCCGCGGCACCGGCTTGCTCCAGCAAATCCACGGTAACTTGCTCCAGCACGCCCGCACGGATACGGCCCAGCACATATTCGCCGCTGCGCTGCTCCAGCACGATGTTGTCAATGCCCGCCTTGTGCAGCAATTGACCGAGCAACAAACCAGAGGGGCCGGCGCCGATGATGGCAACTTGGGTACGCATGTCATGTCTCCCTAAAACAATGAATCTGACGCAAAAGCGATGACTCAGCTTAATTTTGGGTGGCGACAAAACATAGACCTATAGCCTGCACATTGCGCGATCATCGCGCAAGCTGTGCGATGATCGCGCAAAACTCCGAGCTTGCTATGTCCTCTATTGCACATGCCGACTTCATCGCCGGGCTGGCCAAAGGCCTGGCCGTGCTGGAAAGCTTTGACACCGAACGTCAGCGCCTCAACGCCACGCTCGCCGCCCAACGTGCAGGCATTACGCGTGCAGCCGCACGTCGCCATTTGCTGACGTTGCAGCACCTGGGCTATTTAGAAAGTGATGGTCAGTACTTTTGGTTGGCGCCCAAAGTACTGCGCTTTTCGGGCAGCTATCTCGCGTCAGCCCGTTTGCCACGTGTGGTGCAACCCACGCTCACGCGGTTGGTAGCGCAAACGGGCTTGTCATGCTCCGTGGTGGTGCTCGACCAACATGAAGTAGTGATCGTCGCCCGCAGTGCAACCACCGAGCAGCACGAGCGCCGGCTGGCCTATGGACTGCATCTGGGCAGCCGCTTGCCTGCCCATGCCACCTCCACTGGCCGCGTACTGCTAGCCAGTTTGGACGATGAAGCCTTGGAGCGCTGGCTGCGAACCCACCCACTGGCGCGTTTGACGGCGCATACCGTGACCTCAGTGCAGCAGTTGCTGTCCATGCTGTATGCCATTCGCCAACAAGACTACTGCGTGGCCCGTGAAGAGCACGAGCTCAATGTGCACGCCGTGGCCGTCCCCTTGCGCAATCGCCATGGCCGCACGCTGGCAGCACTCAATGCCGTGGGCAATGCCCAGCAATTGGAAAAAGCCTCCACGCTCAAAGAGCTGCTGGTACTGATGCAAGAAGCCGCCCGTGATTTACGGCCCATGCTCTAAAGCTTATTTTCCAATTACTGGCCAGCTGCAATTCATCAGATGACTTGGTGACTGAGTTTGCGAATCACCTCAGCCGTGCGTTTCATCAAAGGCGTGGGCTGCTTTTTTGATGATTGCGCCAGACACAGCGTGCTGACAATGCGCGGCTCCACAATGGGCAAGATGGCCAAGCTCGCATCACCTGCCGCATGGTTGAGCGCACTGGCTGTCAGCGCCGCATAGCCATAGCCGCTGCGCACCAGATCCAAAATGGCGGGAACGCTAGAGACCTCCCACACCACATTGAGCTTGACCTGTGACAGCGTGGCCTGCGCTTCCATGAGCTTGCGAAAGATCTGCCCATGCTGGGGCATGATGAGGGGCAAGTCGCTCAGGCTGCTGAACTTGACTTGCTCGCGCCCATGCAAGGCCTTGGCCGGTCCAATAAGGCACAAAGGCTCTTCCAGCACCGGCAGCACTTCAATGGTGGCCTGTGGTTCAGGGGTATAGACCAATCCCAGGTCCATACGGCCAGATGTCAGCCACTCGGCGATATTGACCGAAAAGCCTTCCACCAGCGCCAAGCGCGCCTTGGGCATTTCTTTGCTGAAGATATCGATCAGTGGCAGGGTCAGCCGCCGCGCCAGGCTGGGCGGCAATCCCACCACAATGCGCCCCACCGGTTCATCGCGGTGGCTGCTCAAATCTTCCTTAGCCAGTTGCACCCGCTGCATGATGGCGTGGCCATGCTCCAGCAGACGACGACCGGCGTCCGTCAGAGCCACACCGCGGCCCGTGCGAATCAGCAGCGTTTCGCGCAGCTCGGTTTCCAGCGCCCGCACCTGTCGGCTCAGCGCAGGCTGTGCAATATCCAAAATCAAAGCGGCTTTGCTGAAGCTGCCGGTTTCGGCCACACGCACAAAGGTTTCGATCTGCTGCAAATTCATGGTGATGATGCTCGGGATAAAAAGCGTGAATCGCTACCGGTTGTAGCCCACATAGCCTGCAGTTATGCCACAAAACCTAGGGAAAACACTAGGAACCTATGCCAACACGCTATAGCTGATAGCGCGCATACCCGCATGAAAACTGGTCCGTACCCCGTCACAATCTAATACGGGCGTGCTTTTTATGAAGCGTCGTCGCTGTCGCGGTGAGGGAGCCCGACAGCGAGCATCGCACATCGCGTGCCGCAACTTCGAAGAAAAGAAGGAATGCGCTGTTTTTCCAGCGACAGCTCCTCCGTCACATGTTTTGGTTTTCAGGAGACGAAATGACAACATCCAAGTTCACTATGACGCGCCGTAGCGCCGGTTTGGCTCTGGGCGCTTTGGCTCTGAGCGCGATGGGCGGTCTGCGCGCTCAAACCAACTGGCCCAACAAGGCCGTGCGCATCATCAACCCCTTCCCCGTGGGTGGTGGTCCTGATGGTACTTCGCGCATCTTGTCGGACAAATTGGGCCGCCTGTGGGGCCAGTCTGTGGTGGTGGAGAACCGTCCCGGTGGCAATGGCTTCATCGCCATCAATGAATTCAAGCGCGGCGCGACCGACGGCACCGACATCATCCAGCTGGACAACGTGCACATCGCGGCTTACCCCTCGCTGTTCAAGAAGCTGCCTTACGACGTTGAACAAGACTTCAAGATCGTGCTGCCCCTGTTCCGCACCTTCTTCTTTGTCTGCGTTTCTAACGACAGCCCTTACAAGACCATGGCCGATCTGATCGCAGACGCCAAAGCCAAGCCCGGTCAGCTGAACTACGGTTCTTGGTCGGTGGGCAATCCCGTGCACCTGGGCTCGGCCCTGCTGGAGTCGCTGACCGGCACGAAGATGGAACACATCATCTTCAAGGAAACCAGCCAGCTCTACCAAAGCGTAGCCAACGGCGAACTGGCCTTTGCGCTGGGTTCTTCCGGCACAGCTGGCCCTCTGGCACGCTCGGGCAAGCTGCGCTTCTTGGCAGTGATGGCCCCCCACCGCCTCAAGGGCTACGAAGACGTTCCCACCGTGGCAGAGTCCGGCGGCCCCGCTGAAGCCATCGTCACCGGCTGGAATGCTTTGGCCGTGTCGCCCAAGACGCCCGATGACGTGGTCGCCAAGATTCGCCGCGACGTCACTGCCGCACTGCGCGAGCCCGATGTGCAACCCAAGTTCCAGACCTTTGGCTACGAGAGCTACTTCCCCACGGAAGCCGAGTTCCAGAAGTTCATGCAAGATGAAAGCAAGATGTTTGCAGACGTGATCCGCCGCGCCAACATTTCGCTGTAATTCACGCCTTCTGGTGCCTAGATAGCTGCAGCCTGTTAAAGGCTGCAGCTTTTTTTATGCCTGCTGCGCGCTCAGGCAGCGCGTTTCATCCAGTCCGACAGCTCATCGGCGTGTTCTTGTTCCTGCTCCAAAATCTGCTCGATCAAGCGGCGGCTGCTGGGGTCCTTGTCGCCAATCAGATCAATCATCTGTGAATAAGCCTCGATCGCCACACGCTCGGCAATCAAATTGGCGCGGATCATGGAGCGCAAATCGCTATCAGCGCTGTATTCAGCATGGCTGCGCTGCGTCAGCGTATCGGGGTTGAGATCCGGCTCGCCGCCCATCTGCACGATGCGCTTGGCCAGCTTGTCTGCGTGGGCCTGCTCTTCGTTGGCGTGCACCAAAAACTCTTGGGCAATCGCAGGCGACTCCAGGCCTGTAGCGGTGAAGTAATGGCGCTTGTAACGCAGCACGCACACGATTTCCGTCGCCAGCGCATCGTTGAGTAGCTTGATGATGTCTTCACGCCAAGGGGTGGTGTCAGGCGTGACAGCGCCATCGTCCAAACTTTTCTTGGCAGCTTGCAATCGTTGTTCGTCCAGCGCCAAGCGGCTGGTTGTGGGACGTGGGTCCATGGTGGATCTCCCTGAGAAATTGCCGC
>JBJEZV010000138.1:1643-12709 GCA_051887595.1 Comamonas sp. | reverse complement strand
CCAGCCGATGGGCAACTGGCCAATGCCAATTTAGAGTCTGCCCGCGCGGGCATGCTGCAGCGCCAAGAAGCACTGGAACAGCTGCTGCGCCAATTGCAGACATTGATGGGGCAGTACCCGTCTGGGCAGCTGGCAACTGTCCACAGCCTGCCGCCCGTACCACCAGCACCCAGTGCGGGCGTGCCTGCCCAATTGCTGGAACGCCGCCCCGATGTGCGTGCAGCACAGCTGCAATTGCAAGCGGCCGGCTACCGCTTGCAAGCGGCAGAAACGGCCCTGCTGCCTTCGCTGTCGCTGAGTGGCTCGGCCGGTTTTTCTGCAGCCCGCTTTGCCGACTTACTCAGCAGCAGCAATGTGCTGTGGTCAATTGCCGGTCGTGTGTTGCAGCCGATTTTTCAAGGCGGGCGCTTGCGGGCGCAAATCGATGCCAGCGATGCCCAGCGCGACGAAGCCTTGGGTGCGTACGCCGAGACGGCGCTGAACGCACTGATGGAAGTCGAAACGGCTTTGGCCATCGATCAGCTGCTGCTGCAGCGCGAACAGTCGCTGGAGCGCTCGGCCACCGCTGCTGAAGAGGCACTGCGCGTGTCATACAACCGCTATCGACAAGGTATTGATCCTTTTTTGAATGTGCTGGAGAGCCAGCAACGCGCCCTGGACGGACGCAGCGCGCAAATCACCGCCCACCATGCCCGACTGGAAAACCGCCTGGCCCTGCACCTGGCGCTCGGTGGTGGGTTTGAGAACACCTCGCAGCCCGGCACCACCCCATGAAGCACACCCAGCCTCCTATGCGACTTCCCTATCTTTTGAGCCTTGGCGCACTGAGCTGCGGCTTGCTCGTGGCATGCGGCGATGATTCCAAGTCTGACAGTGGTCAAGCTGCTGCCTCATCTGCAGCGACTGCCGCACCAGCCACCAGCGTGCAAGCCGTTGCGGTACAGCGGCGCAGTGTCCAGTCATGGACCTACAGCCAAGGCACTGCGCGCTCGCGCCAACGTGAGTTCCTGACCTTTACCCAGCCAGGCACTGTGACCTATGTGGACGAATCACTGCGCGTAGGTAGTCCTGTGAAGCGCGGGCAGCTGATTGCCAATCAAGCACCTTCACGGGTCAATGCTGAGCTGCAAGCCGCCAAAGCGGGGGTGGAAGAAGCCAAAGCCAATTTGGCGCTGGCCGAGGTCACCCGCAAACGCTACGAGACCTTGATTGCCGAGCGCTCAGCCGCTCAGCAAGAGCTAGATCAAGCCATTGTTCAGGCCCAACAAGCCAAGGCCGCACGCGACAACGCACTGGCGCAGCTCGAACAAGCCCAGCTGGGGGTGAGCGAATCACGGCTGGTCTCCCCCATCAACGGCGTGTTGGCGCGCTTGAACATCGAGCGCGGCCGCTACTTCATGCCCAGTGCTGTCCAAACCAATAGCGAGCCCAACGCCTTGCGCACGGTGCCTGCACTGGTGATCGACCCCACACGTTTTGAAGTGCGCGTCGATATGCCCGCTTACGCGTTTCAGCAAATCCGCACCGGTGCGCGCGCCATTGTGGGAGCAGAACCACCGGTTGATGGACAGAACCTTGATCCGCAGCAGCAAGCTGGTACAGAGGGCGTGGTGCATGCCATTAGCCCCTCATTGGATCCAGTTACCCGCACGTTTGAAGTCATCGTTCACAGCACGGCCAAAGATCCTGGCCTGCAAGATGGCCAGTTTGTGGCCGTATGGATTGCAGGTGCGCAGCAAGCGCAGGCCTTGGTGATTCCGCTGGAAGCCGTGCGCAACCGCAGTGACCAAAGCTTTGTGTTTGTGGCGGACACCAACACGCAAAAGGCCGTAGAACGTCGGGTTGAACTGGGGGCCCGCGATGGCACTTGGGTATCGGTGCTGGAAGGCGTGGATGAAGGCGAGATGGTGATCACACAAGGCCGCTCAGCCCTGCAAGATGGGCAAGCCATTCGCGTGTTGAACACTGAGGCCGCAAAGGAAACAAGCCCACCAGCCGCTGACACACCCCAGGGAGCCAGCGCCCCATGAATACGCCCTTGCCGCCCCATCCGCCGTCGCCCCCCGAACCTGCACATGAAACCCCAGAGGTGCGCAATGCCTCGGGTTTGATGCGCTTTTTGTTTTTGAATCCCATCCTCGGCATTTTGCTGACCGTGACCTTGGTGCTCGGTGGGGTCATGGCCTATACCCAGTTGGTCAAAGAGTCACTGCCGGATCTGGATATTCCGCAGGCCACCATCACGACCACCTGGCCGGGCGCCGATCCCCAGACCATGGAGGAGCAGGTCACGGAGGTGATTGAAGACCAGGTCACCACACTAGAAGGCGTGCGCAAAGTCAACAGCGCCTCGTTTGATTCTTTTTCGGTGATTTCGGTGGAATTTGATGCCTCTGCCAGCACGGACGACGCCATGACGCGTTTGCGCGCGGCGGTGGCAGATGCGGAAGCAGAGCTGCCTGGTGAAGTTGATCGCCCCTCGATTGCGCAGGCATCGGTCGATGCGCGCCCTATCTTCACGTTCACATTGCATGGCACCGTGGGATCGGCCCTCATGAATCAGCAAGCCCGGCGCATTCGCGATGCGCTGGAGCGGGTGCCGGGCGTCAAAGAAGTGACGATTGGCGGCGAGCGCGAAGAGATCGTGCAGATTTTGCTGCAACCCGATCGCTTGCTGGCACTGGGCATGTCACCAGCTACCGTACGCAACGCGGTGCAGCAAGCCAATGTGGAGCAGCCCTTCGGAGAAATCCGCAGCGAAGACATTGGCGCAGTGGTGCGTCTGGAAGGACGGTTTCGCAATATCGATGACTTGCGTGCGCTGCCTGTTGCACGGCTCAACAGCTTAGGTGCTTCGCGGCCCATTCGGCTCGATGAAGTGGCCACCGTGCGCCGCATGCAAGAAAGTGAAACCACGCGCGCATTTTTTAGCGAGCGTGCAGAGCCTTTTGAGCAGTCGCTGGAATTGTCGGTGCGCAAAAGCCCTGGGGCTGACACCGTCAAACTGGCCGAGGCCGTTCGCCAGAACTTGCAAGACCTGCAAGCGGGCACCGCGTGGCCCACAGGCGTGGAGTACACCGTCACCCAAGACGAATCTGAGCAGATCTGGCAATCCCTCTCGGACGTGTTTGTCAGCGCGCTGCAGACCATGGGCATTGTGTTTGTGATTTTGCTGCTGACCATTGCCTGGCGCGAAGCCATTTTGGCGGGCCTGTCAGTGCCCATCACCTTTGCCGGGGTGCTGCTGGTGATCTGGTTGCTGGGCTACACGCTCAATGAGCTGGTGGTGATTGGCATGGTGATTGCGCTGGTGATGATCATTGACGTGTTCATCATCTTGCTCGAAGGCCTGCACGATGAGATCTATAACCAGGGCAAAACTTTTGGGCAAGGCGTGCTGGCGACCATCCGCCGCTACGGCATGCCTGCATTTGCCGCACAGATCACCACGATCTTGGCCTTGGCGCCGCTGATGTCCATCAGTGGCACGGTGGGTGAGTTCATTCGCGTGCTGCCCACCACCACCGTGGTGTGCTTGGTGCTGTCGTTTTTTGTGGCGCTGTTGTGTACCTTGCCGCTGTCGCGTTTTTTGCTGGGCAAGCAGCGTCGAAAAGACGCTCAGCAGCAATCCAACGCTTCCGACCGCATCACTGCGCGTGCAGTCAACGGTTTAGAACGCTGGACCCGCCAACGTGTGGTGGGCAGTCGCAAACAGGCCTGGATGTGGGTGGGTGCATCGTTGCTGCTGCTGGTGCTGTCCATGCTGGCCTTCTCGCAAGCGCGTATTGAACTTTTCCCCGCCACTGATGGCGAACGCTTGGGCATCAATGTGGAGCTGCCGCCATCGGCGCAGCTGGCCACTTCCCAGCAAGTGGCAGATGAAATCGGCGAGATCTTGCGCAGCAAGCCTTACTTTCAAAGCGTGGTCAAACTGGTGGGTCTCAAAAGCCCGTTCGCCAGCGGCTCCATGGCGGCGAATTTGCAGCCTTCAGAGGCAGAAAACTACATCGGCTTTTCTGCCATGTTTGTCGAGCGCAGCGAACGCGATCAGGAGTCTTATGAACTGGCCGATGCCCTGCGCCAAGAACTAGCCCAGCACCTGAGCCAGCGCGTGGCCGCAGCGCAATTGCTGGTCGTGCCGGAATCCAGCAGCCCCAGCGCTGGGGACCCTATCGAACTTCAGCTGCTGGGTGGAGATATGCAGCAGCTGCAGGAGATCTCTCGCCAAGTGCAGGCCTTGCTGCGCACTACCAGCGGTGTGGTGGACGTGCGGGACAACATCGGCATGCTCAAGCCGCAACTGGCACTGCAACCCGATCGCGAGGCCGCACACTTTTTTGGATTGGACCACCAGAACCTGGCTGCGCAACTGCGCATTGCCTTTAGCTCTGATGTCATTGGCAAATTCGTGACCACCGACGGCACGGATGACATCGACATTCGCCTGGGCACAGAATGGCCCAGCCGCCCACGGGAGGCAGGCGGTCCTCGCAACATTGAAGAGCTGTCGCAAATCCGCGCCTATACCAACGAAGGACGCTCGGTGGCACTGAGTCAAGTGGTCAAGCCACGGCAAGACGAGGCTGCGATCTCGATTTCTCACGTCAACGGCGAGCGCGCTATCACGGTCATGGCCAAAAACGAAGGCCGCACCGTGGGCGAAATCATGGCTGAGCTGACACCCCAGCTGCAGCAGATGCAGCAAACCTGGCCCGCCAATTACCGCTATACCATTGGCGGCGAATCGGCCGACACCAGCGAAACTTTTGGCTCTGCCTTGGTGGCGTTGGTGATTGCTGTGGTGCTGGTCGTTGGAGTGCTGGTCCTGCTCTTTAGCAGTTTTAGCCAGGCCTTCATCATCTTTGCCACCATGCCGCTGGCCGTCATTGGTTCGGCTCTGGGATTCTGGGCGTTTGACATCACCTTCTCATTTTTCGCGATGATTGGTTTGGTGTCTCTGATCGGGATTGCCATCAACAACGGCATCATCATGGTCGACACCATGAACCTGTTTTTGCGCGAAGAAGGTATGGGCATCGCTGAAGCTGCGGCGGCAGGTTCAGCACGCCGTCTGCGCCCGTTACTGACCACCGCATTGACCACCATCGTCGGCCTGATTCCATTGGCCATCAGCAGTGCGTTTTATCGCCCACTGACCTTGGTGATCATGTTCGGTTTGGTGTCTGTGTCGGTGCTGGCCTTTGTGGTGGTGCCTGCTTTGTATCTGTTGCTGACGCCTGCCAGTGCTGCCCAGCCACAGTCGCTAGATTAAGCGGATTGAGGATGGGGCACTTCCAGTTTCAGGCTTCTGGGACGATAGCTTCCGCATAGTCATACAGCGCGCCCAAAATGCTTTCGGCGCGCTCGTCATCCAGGGTCTCAGACAGCGCATCAATTTCCGCAAACATTTGCTCTGCCGTGCGTGCGCCGCCCTCGCCTTCAATCAAAGCGGCAGCGCAGCGGCGCTGCCAACGCAGCTGTTCGGCGTCACTCAAGCTTTGCGGCCAATTGCGCGCGCGCCAGCGGAAGACCAGCTCAGCCAAACGTGGGTCATCAAAGCCTGTTTTATCGACGGCCAATTCCTGGGGTGACAACTCACGCAATTGGTTCAAACGCCGACGGTCTGCTGGCGCCATAAAGCCGTTGTACAAGTCTTGGTCCACATCGTTGGGGCCATGCCCGTCCAACTTGTTGTAGACCTGCTTCCACAGCAAACTCATTTCAGGCAGCGCTCGCGCCCGCACGGCATGTTCAATGCACTGCTCAGTATCGATCCCCCACTTTGCAGCCATTTCAGGTGTCAAAGTCTTGAGGTTGCGCACCACCATAGGCGACTTGTTGATGTGAATGCTCTTGATGGGCAAGCGCGTCACACCTTCGGGCAAATCAGCTGCCTTGGTGAACATGCGCAAGCGCAAAGTATCAGCGTCCATACTGGCCAGCTCGCTGGGGTCCGCATTCAAGTCCCAACAAATCACCTCATTTTTGTTGGTGGGATGCTGCGCCAGCGGCCACATCATGGCGATGCAGCCACGTTCGGGCCGGATCATGCCGGAGACGTGCAAGAACGGACGCGCATCAATTTGCTGTGCAGGCAGCCCCATCTCGTGCAGCACACGATCTTTTTTGCGCAATGCAAACGCAAACTCAAACAGCTTGGGTTGCACCTGCTTGATCAAGCGGGCCAGCGCAATGGTGGCACGCACATCGCTGAGCGCATCGTGGGCTTGCTCATGCACCACCCCATTGGCACGCGCCAAATCTTCCAGCTTGAACGATGGGCTGCCATCTTCTTTGCTTGGCCAGACAATGCCATCCGGACGCAGCGCATAGACCATGCGCACCACGTCCAGCAAATCCCAGCGGCTGCACTCGTTTTGCCATTCGCGCGCGTAGGGATCGATCAGATTGCGCCAGAACATAAAGCGCGTGACTTCATCGTCAAAGCGAATGGTGTTGTAGCCCACGCCCACGGTCCCGGGCTGGCTGAATGCCGCTTCAATCTCGCGCGCAAAAGTGTCTTCGGCGACGCCCTGCTCCAGCGCCTGCTGCGGCGTGATTCCCGTGATCAAACACGACTGCGCACTCGGCAAATAGTCCGGCGCAGGCTGGCAATAGAGCATCAGCGGCTCGCCCACCTCGTTGAGGTCCATGTCTGTGCGAATCGCCGCAAATTGCGCCGGGCGGTCATAGCGAGGGTTGGCACCAAAGGTTTCATAGTCGTGCCAGAGAAAGGTCAGTTCAGCCATGTGGGGGAGTATGCCTGCGTCTGACGCATGTGCTGCTAAGAAATGGCTGAGGGGTAGAGCTCTTGGTTGGTCGCCATCAGCAATTGGATAAATAAACTTTTCCGTACATTCCCCTTGGCGCCCATTCCGACTTGAAGATTGATTTCTAAGTATTAACCCTTCATTAGGTTTCGTTTTTAACGAATCCTGGATAGCATTTTGACATCTTGTATTCACGAAGCCTTTGCAGGACATTGAAAAGACCAAAAACATTAGGAGACAAAAAATGCAAAGACGTGATTTTTTAGCTGCTGCCTCGATTGCTGCATTGCCTAGCTGGGTAAAAGCCAGTTCAATCGACCTACCCAAAGGGAATGTAAAAATACTTGTTGGCTGGGCTCCTGGCGGAGGCACAGACGTATTTGCTCGAATCGTTGGACAAAAGCTGTCTGAGATCTGGGATAGAACAGTCGTTGTTGAAAATAAACCAGGCGCTACGGGTGCTTTGGCAGCAGATTATTTTGCCAAAACAAAATTTACAGATGGTTTAAATCTTTTAATGGCACACGTTAATACGCATGCCATTTCACCTCAAATCATTAAAAGCATTACCTATAAGCCTCTCGAAGATTTCAAACCCATTGCGCTCATCGGAGCAACACCTCACATTCTTGTATCTGGATCTTATAAAGAGATCAAGAGTGCCAATGAAATTGTTGAGTTGTGCAAAAAGAATCCGGGAAAAATAAGTTTTGGATCTTCTGGCACAGGTTCTGTGCAGCATATGGCAGCTGAAATGTTCAACATGGCGGCAGGTGTTCAGAGTATCCATGTCCCTTATAAAGGTTCAGGCCCCATGCAAACTGACCTTATAGGCGGGCAAATTGACTTTAGTTTCGATACCATGACTGCAGCAGCACCGCATGTTAATTCCGGGAAATTACATGCAATTGCGCAAACAAGAAAAACCAGAGCTAAAGGCTTCCCTAATCTGCCAACCATGCATGAACAAGGCTTCACAGACTTTGATGCATCCAGTTGGTACGGTGTCGTTGGACCGAAAACAATGTCCAATGAATTAGCCTCTGCAATTAATGCCGATATCAATAAGGTGTTATCAATGCCAGACGTAATTAGCCGTTTCGAAGGTTTTGGCGTAGAAGATGGCGGTGGTTCGGTCGAAAAATTCGCCACATTTATGGAATCCGAATACAAAAAATGGGGCGAAGTCATTCGTAAAGCGAAGGTAACGGAGAATTCTTAAAATGAACAAAATCAATAATTTACCATTGAGCGGCATGCGCGTTTTGGATGTCAGCCAAGTGATGGCTGGACCGTATTCCTGCATGCTCTTGGCAGATATGGGGGCAGATGTAATTAAGGTTGAACCCCCTACCGGTGACCAAACTCGTGGCGCTATGGGTTTTAAAATGAAAGGTCCAGACAGCATGGGCTTTTTAAACATGAACCGAAATAAACGCTCATTATCTATTGACCTAAAGAGTGATGAGGGGCGTGAAATATTTTATGAATTAGCAAAAACTGCTGATGTTATTGTTGAAAATTATCGCCCAGGCGTCGTTCAGCGCTTAAAAATTGACTACGAAACTATTAGTCAGCTTAACCCTAAAATTGTTTATGTAAGCATTTCCGGTTTTGGACAAAGTGGCCCATGGGCCGACCGTCCTGGGTTCGACTTGATGGCGCAAGCCATGTCTGGTGTTATGAGCGTAACAGGTTATAAGGGCGAAAAACCTGTCAAAGCTGGCGTCCCTGTAGCAGATATTGGCTGTGCATTATTTGCAACTTATGGCCTACTCTCTGCCTATATTGGCGCGCAACGTACTGGTCAAGGTCAGCATATTGATGCAGCCCTCTTCGACTCAGCAATGGCGTTTTCTATCTGGGATATGTCAGAATACTGGGGTACAGGAGTTCCGCCGCAGCCTCTTGGAACCAGCAACAAAATGAGCGCACCTTACCAGGCTGTCAAAGCTATGGACGGTTATTTTGTTATGGGAGCTACCAACCAGAAACTCTGGATGAAGCTGTGCAACTTGATTGAAAGAACAGATCTGATTGATCACCCTAATTACAACACGATCGCTCAAAGACTGAAAAATCGTGAAGCCTTGATTGAGCAACTGGAGACTGAGTTTGCTAAGCGCACCAGTGAAGAATGGGTGTCACTCATGCTGGACAACGGCATTCCAGCAGGGCCTTTATTGACCTATCCAGAAGCTTTTGAGGGAGAACATGGTCAACATAGAAAAATGTGCATGGAAATCGACCATCCTAACGAGGGGAAAGTCAAAAATATTGGCTTTGCTGTAAAGATGTTAGGTACGCCACAACAAGTGCGACGCCACCCACCATTACTGGGTGAACATAATGAGGAGATTTTGCGTGAACTTGGAATGTTGGAGACCAATACGTGATTTCAGCCTCGTCACAAGTTTCGATCGATATAAGCAGCAAAGGCATTGCATGCATTAGTGTCAATCGTCCAGAACGACACAATGCAATGACTGTCGAGATGTATGATTCCCTGCTTCATTTAATCAATGAAGCAGTCTCCAACCCCAAAGCAAAATGCATTGTTTTCCAAGGGAGCGGCGATAAATCATTTATATCCGGCACAGATATCAACCATTTTTCCGGCTTTAACTCCGGAAAGCAAGGTATCGAATACGAGAATTTTGTTGAAAATGTAATCAGTACTATCGAAAGAATTCCTTTACCCACAATCGCTTCGATTGACGGATGGGTAGCCGGAGGAGGACTTGCCATTGCAACCGCCTGTGATATACGCGTTTGTACTAGCAAAAGTCAGTTCGGAGCACCTATTGCCAAAACACTTTCGAACACGCTCTCCTCAAAAAATATTGCACGACTTTTGTCTGCTTTCGGAAGCTCCAGAGTCAAGCGCATGCTGATTTTGGCAGAATTTCTAGATGCTCAAGAAGCTTTGCAGTGTGGATACGTTTACTCTATTCATACTGACAAACAAAATTTAGATATAGCCATTGATATACTCAGCGAATCTTTAATCAAACTATCACCAGTTTCTCAAGCAGCGTGCAAAGAGAGCATTCGCAGAATCGTAGTTGAACATTCTCTGTTTGATGAAGATATTATCGAATCCGTCTACGGTAGCGAAAATTTTCGTTCTGGCGTAGAAAAATTTACTAAAAAATAATCAATACCATCCAGCCATTATCATATTGATACCTCATCGAAATGATAATTAACACCTGGATGGCAATTTATTTATATATATACAATGAAGCTCGACAATATATCCGTTCAACTTTTAATTCATATCAAAGAAGAAGGAAGTATTGCTCGCGCTGCTGACAAACTCAATCTGGCTGTCGCATCTGCGTCAAAAAGATTGAGTGACATTGAGACTCAGTTGGATCTCAAAATTTTTAAGCGTCTCCCCCATGGCGTACAACTGACAGAGGCTGGCGAACATGTCATGGGATATGTACAGCAAATTGACCAACTGCTACATAGGCTTGAGAGTGATGCATTAGCACTTCACCAAGGACTTGAAGGCCGAATAGTCATCGGAGCACCCAAATCAGTTGTATTGCAATATCTCGCCTCAGATATTGCCAAAATACAAAATAAATACAAAAAAATCAGAATTGAGATCATTGAAGAAAACAGCAAGATTGTTCAGAATTTACTCAAAGAAAAAATCATTGATATCGGCATATACGAAAAAACGAGTGGATTCATAGATTTACTCCAGCACGAGTATAAAAAAGACGAAATTTCTGCGGTATTTAACCCTAAATTCTTTCATATTGATCACGAATGCGATATTGATTTTTTACACCAGCACCCAATCATCACTCTGGGGAAAGGATCTGCCATCGCAAATGCTGTGCAGAGAGCTTATAGAAATTCCGGAAAGAATATCAATAAACGCTTTGTGGTAAGTGGATTTGACTCCATGACAGCGCTCATTGTTCAAGGACTCGGAATTGGCCTCATGCCACCTAGTGTGTTGAATTTATTCAACCCTAGTTTAGGCCTTAAAAGCCACCGAATTGCAGGCGATTGGGCACAACGTAGGTATGTGCTTTCTTTTCTTGAAGGGCGTGCGCATACATACACATTGAGAAATGTGGTTGCAGAGTTGCTAGAAAACTAAATATAGCTTCAACCCTTTGATCGTCAACAAGTTCGCCTCCATTTGATCTTGAAGTGATTGATAGCCAATGGGTACATGCTATTTTTTTCAAAGCAAAGGTGAACTCAGGCGTGCCAGCGAGTCGCCCAGGCGTTGCCAGAAGCTTTGCGGGCGGCCATAGCCTACGCGTCGGG
>JBJEZV010000138.1:0-1543 GCA_051887595.1 Comamonas sp. | reverse complement strand
GCGGTGCCAATAATGCCCACCATGTCGTCGACAACCATGGTTTTGGAGTGCAGCATGCTGGCGTGGTATTCAAAAACTTTGACGCCGCTGCTGATGAGTTCGTCAAAGTACGAACGTGCTGCGGCTGTGACGATTTTGGAGTCTGACTTCTCGGGTACCAGCAGACATACGTCAACGCCGCGCAAGGCGGCATTGGTCAGGGCCAGCATGGCGGCTTCGGTGGGCACAAAGTAGGGCGTGGTCAACCACAGCCGCTTGTGCGCTGCGTGGATGGCGGAGACATGCACACGGTGAATGGCCTCCATGTCGCTATCAGGGCCAGATGCCATGATTTGCACGACCTGATCACCGTCAGGCAGATCAGGCAGCAGCGCATCGACATCGGTAGGCTCAGTCTTGCGGTTGTAATCCAGCGCGTAGCTCCAGTCCTCCAAAAACACAGTCTGCAACCAGTTGACGACGGGGCCTTCTAGGCGCACATGCACGTCGTGGTAGGCCTCGGGCAGGATGCGTTTGTCTTCCTCGTCCGTGATGTTGACGCCGCCTGTGTAGCCAATCACACCGTCAATGACCACGATTTTTCGGTGACTGCGAAAGTTGATGACTGGCCGCACGCGGCGTCCAAACTTGGTGGGATGGAACAGCGCAAACTCACCGCCCGCCTCTTCCAGTGGTCGATAAAACTTGGCGGAGAGTTTTTTGGAGCCCAGCGCATCGACCAGCAAACGCACAGCCACGCCTTGGCGCGCTTTCTCGCACAGGGCGTTGAGCAGGCGCTGGCCTGTGTGGTCAGGCTCAAAAATGTAGTACTCCAAGTGCACATGGTGCTTGGCTTGCTGCACGGCTGCGATGATGTTGTCAAACGTCGCGGCGCCGCCCACGAGCAGTTCCACATGGTCGGCCGTACTCACCGGAAAATGCGTAGACGCCGTGACCAGTTTGACCACCTGGTGCAGGCGCTCTGGGGCCTCAGGCACTTTTTCTTTAAGCCGCGTGATACTGGAGCGCACGCGCGATCGGCGACGGCTGCGAATGCGTCGAATCCGTTGACGCTTCAGTCGCTGTGGGCCGAGAAAGTAGTACACGCCAATGCCCAACACTGGCAGCACTGCCATGGACAGCAGCCAACTCAGCGTAGCGACAGGGGCACGACGCTGCAGCAAAATCCAGATACCGACCACCACCACATACAGCGTCCAGAAAACGGACAGCACCAGCATCAGGTGCTCGCTGGAAAACCAGTGTTTGACGGTGTCCACATTCCCTCCTCGTTGTCGCAGGCAACCTGCCCGCATCATGGCCGCAATCGCTATTGTGGTGCAGACAAACAAAAAGCCAGCAGCTTGTAGGCTGCTGGCTTTTTCGCAACGTCATCGCTCAGCGATTACTCAGTGGCTGTCGCCTGCTGTGGCTCGGGGCTGGGCTGCGGTGGCAACGGCGTGATGTCCAACACCACATCGCCCTGGCCTTCATTGGCAGTCTCATCCCATTCGACTTCCAGACGCCCGCCGTTGACCAAGCGGCCAAACAGCAGCTCATCGGC
>JBJEZV010000137.1:0-12743 GCA_051887595.1 Comamonas sp. | reverse complement strand
GATGGCGCGATGGGCACCATGATCCAACGCTTCAAGTTGGGTGAAGCCCAGTACCGTGGCGAAGGCTACAGCGGTGCGGACGGCGCAGGTGATCGCTTCAAGGACTTTGCACGCGACGTCAAAGGCAACAACGAGCTGTTGTCTATCACCCGCCCCGATGTGATCCGTGACATCCACGAGCGCTATCTGGCAGCCGGTGCCGATCTGATCGAAACCAACACTTTTGGTGCCACCACCGTGGCCCAAGAAGACTACGGCATGGCCGATCTGGCGCGCGAGATGAACCTCAAGAGCGCCCAGTTGGCCCGTGCAGCCTGCGACAAATACAGCGTCAATGGTCGCAAGTGCTATGTGGCCGGAGCATTGGGCCCTACGCCCAAGACCGCATCCATCAGCCCCGATGTGAACGATCCCGGTGCGCGCAACGTCGATTTTGAAACCCTGCGCAAAGCGTACTTTGAGCAAACCGTGGCGCTGATCGAAGGCGGTGCGGATGTGATCTTGGTCGAAACCATTTTCGACACGCTCAACGCCAAAGCTGCGCTGTTTGCGGTGGAAGAAGCGTTTGACGCCACCGGCGAAGTACTGCCCATCATGATCAGCGGCACTGTGACCGATGCTTCGGGCCGCATTTTGTCGGGCCAGACCGTGACCGCCTTCTGGCACAGCGTGCGCCACAGCAATCCTTTGTCGGTGGGCTTGAACTGCGCGCTGGGCGCTACGTTGATGCGCCCCTACATCCAAGAGCTGGCCAAGGCAGCGCCTGATACCTTTATCAGCTGCTACCCCAACGCGGGTCTGCCCAATCCCATGAGCGACACCGGCTTTGACGAAACGCCCGATGTCACCAGCCGTCTGGTGCATGAATTTGCCGCCGAAGGCTTGGTCAATATTGTTGGCGGCTGCTGTGGCACCACGCCCGATCACATTGGTGCCATTGCGCAGGCGGTTGCCCAAGATAAAGGCCGCAAGCTGTTCTATTCTGCCGAGGCTTGACGCCCCAGCTGGCAGCACCGCTGCTACGTATCAATAAAAACGCCCTGCGATAGCTACCGCAGGGCGTTTTGATGTGGGCAGGTCGGATGGTCTTAGAACTGCCAGTGCATTTCGCCCAAACCTTCAAAGTGCACACTGACGCGGTCACCTGCTTGCACTTCAGGGCAGCCTGTCCAAGTGCCCGTGGTTACCACGGTGCCTGCTGTGACCGTGCCGTAGTGGGTCGTTACATGCTGCAGCCAGTTCACCAGTAAAGCCGTGGGATCTTGCAATGTGTGCGAACCAACAAAGCGCTGAGCAGGAGCATCATTGATGTGCAGCGTGCACGCTTGCTGCGACCAGTCATGCGCGCGCAAAGGTGCAAAGTCCTTCCATGGGCCCAGCGCCAAGCCTCCGTGGCCTTGGCCATCTGCGAGCAGCGCCAAAGCGGGGGCGGCTGAGCCTTCGCGCCAGCGCACATCCACAAACTCGATGGCCACCGCATAGGCATCGACCAATGCGCGGGCTGCGTCATCGGTCAGTGCTGCGGCTTGCTCTGCGGTCACATCTTGGCCGATGCGCAGCGCGATTTCACCTTCGACGCCGCGCAGGCTGAAAACCGCGGCAGGAGGTGTGGCGCATTCCACGCCACTTTGGATGCCCAGTTCGGACAGTGGGGCGTGCACCAGTGCTGCAGGGTCAGGACGTGGGCCACCGGACTTCCAGTAACGTGGAACGCTGCCAGCGGGCCACCATTTACGTGCTAAGGCCAGGGCGCTGTGGACCGCGCGGGCATCGGCTGCATCACGCAACATATAGACCACATCGGCACCACGCGCGGAGCGTTCGCCCAACTTGTGGCACCACCACAGTGCATCCGCCACGGAATACGCGTCCTCTGGCAGCTGCGGAGCGATCTGCTTCCAGTCCGGCAAGACGTCTTCCGGGTCGTCTTTGGCCAGCAGGTTCAAACCCAGCGGAGGTTGATTGGCAAAGGGAGAAGGGCCTTTGGAGCAAAAGCCCGTCGTGCAATCTTTTTCTGAATCGGTCGACATGGCGCCATCATGGCAAAACTGCCGTGCTTTGCGAACCCTGAAGTCAGGAATCCGCACGCGGCAGACGGTTTCCATGCGGGGGCTGGTTTACAGACGCAGAATGCGCTCCAAATCCACGGGCCCATCATCGGGTGACAGCGCCAGGCTGGCCTCAATAAGGTGCAGGTGCTGCAACATGTGCTGCGTGGCAGCAGTGGCATTGCCCGCTTGAATGGCCTCGACCAATAGGCCGTGCTCATCGGCTCGACAGCAGGAAGACGTCGGAGCGTTGTACAGCGAAATGGTCAGGCCCGTGAGCGCGCTGAGCTCGCGCATGCAGCGCAGCAGTGGCCGGTTACCAGCCAGCTCAGCCAGCAAAATGTGGAATTCACCTGAGAGCCGAATGACCGCACGCTGGTCGCCCGCTTCGCGGGCCTGTGCTTCGCGCTGCAGATGCTGTTGCAGGCGTCGCAGCTTGGCAGGGGTGAAGTTCTCAATCAGCCGCTCCACCAGCGCGGGCTCAATGATGCGCCGTGCTTCAAACACTTCGCGGGCTTCCTCCGGCGTGGGGGAGGCCACAAAGGCACCGCGCTGGGGCTGTATCTCCACCAGTTGCTCATGACACAGCCGGGCCAACACCTGCCGGATACGCGCACGGCTGACGCCAAAAATATCGGCCAGTCGGTCTTCGCCCAATTTAGTGCCGGGCGGAATGCGGTGCTCCAAGATGGCGCTTTCCAGTCGCTCGTGGATGGCATCGGCCGACGCTGTGGGAGCAGAATTTTCGGCTGTGTTTTTAAGCCCAGCCATACAGTTCTCCCCATCCTTGGATGTGTGCAGGATCGTGGCCAGCCGTACGCAGCATGCCCCAGACCGTCGTGCTGACCGTGTCGAGCAGCGGAATCTGGTGGCGTGTTTCGACCTCGGTAGCCAGATGTGCGGCGCGCAAATTGGTGCAGTAGGTGACAACAGCCTGTGGTGCTGCTTGGCAGACCTCATCGATACGCTGTATCAGCGTGGCGGGTTCAATTTCTGCAAATGCATGGTTGACGCGAATGTTCTCCAAGGTGTGCGCCACCACTTCTATGCCTGCTGCCTGGTAGTTGGCAATGATGCGTTCCTGCACATCTGCGGTATAGGGCGAAACGATGCCCAAGCGTTGGATGTTGCGCAGCTCCAGCAGCTCATTGAGCGCGAGGACGGCGGTGGTGGCGGCAATGCCCGTGCGCTGCTGAATGCGCTCGACCAGTAATTCATCTTTGTCAAAGCCCATCCAGCCGGCTGCTGTACCGCTCCAGCCAATGACGTCGACTTTGGCATCGGCCAGCAGTTCGGCGGCCGCAAGGATATGGCTGTCATCAAACTGGCCCAGCGCATTTGCACCTAGTGCAATTTCAGTCACTTTAAAGCGTGCAAAGTGGGCCGAGGCACCGGGCAGCTGGGCCACGATGGCACTGGTTAATGGCTCCAGGGCGGTATTGGAAGAAGGGGTCAAAACGCCGAGACGTAAAGGGCGGTGCATGGCGAACAAATCCTTGTGAACGATAACTGTCGACAGAAAAATCTGGAGGTTGTCGACAAGTCAAAGCACGTTTGATGCCATCTGTTGTGACCAATGCATTGCTATTGGCACGCCAATTGCTCATTCAAGTTCAAGCACAACCAAGCTGTGATGAATTCCTCTGAGAAGAGGGCTGTTCACAGCGGTGTTGACAGAAGTGGGTGCAGAGCTGCACCAAAACGGATGGAACTTGCACGATGAGCGCGCCTTTTGATTTACTGATTCGCAATGCCCGCGTGGCAACTGCCAGCGATTGCTTTGATGCCGACATTGGCATCCGTAACGGCAAGATCGTGCAACTGGGTCAAGGCTTGGGCGAGGCGCTGCAAACCATCGATGCGGCAGGCCGTGTGGTCACGCCAGGTGGGGTGGATGCGCATTGCCACCTCGATGAAATCACGTCTGGCCCCGTGCGCATGGCCGATGACTTTGATAGTGGCAGTCGCGCCGCTGCCTGCGGCGGCACGACGACGCTGATCCCATTTGCTGCGCAACAAAAAGGCCATTCCTTGCGTGCGGCAGTTGAGGCTTACCGGGCACGGGCACAGGGCAAGGCCCATGTGGACTATGCGTTTCACCTGATCGTGACCGACCCCACGCCCGAGGTACTGGCGCACGAGTTGCCCGCATTGATTCGTGAAGGTTTTACGTCGTTCAAGATCTACATGACCTATGACGACATGAAGCTCAATGACGGGCAGATTCTCGATGTGCTGGCCGTGGCCAAGGCTCATGGGGCGCTGCCCATGCTGCATGCCGAGAATGCGGATTGCATCCAGTGGCTCACCCGCCGTTTGCTGGCCGCTGGACAGACTGCGCCGCGCTTCCATGCACAAGCGCGCCCCATGTTGGTGGAGCGCGAAGCCACCCACCGCGCGATTGCGCTGGCGGAGCTGGTCGACACCCCTATCTTGATCGTGCATGTCTCGGGCAAAGAGGCGATTGAACAAATTCGCTGGGCACGTGCTTTGGGTTTGCAGGTGTTGGCCGAGACCTGTCCGCAGTACCTGTTTTTGACGGCGGAAGATCTGGGCGTCGATGACAGCTACCACGGTGCGCGCTGCGTTTGCAGCCCACCACCACGCGATGCAGCCAACCAAGCCGTTGTGTGGAACGGCGTGGCAGATGGACTGTTTCAGGTTTTCTCTTCAGACCATGCCCCGTTCCGATTCGATGGCACGCAAGGCAAACAACCTGGCGGCTGCGAAGTCTCTTTCGACCGCATCCCCAATGGCATTCCTGGCATTGAAACGCGCATGCCGCTGCTGTATTCGGAAGGCGTGCTCAGTGGCCGTATCACCTTGCAACGCTTTGTTGAACTGACGGCCACCAACCCTGCCAAGGTCTACGGCCTGTACCCCCGCAAAGGCAGCATTGCCATTGGCTGTGACGCCGATCTGGTGATCTGGCAAGAGGGCGAGCGGGTGCTGCGCAACAGCGATTTGCACCACAACGTCGATTACACGCCCTACGAAGGTCGCACGCTGCAAGCCTGGCCTGCGATCACCCTGTCGCGCGGGCAAGTCATCTGGGACGGCGCGTTCCATGCACACCCCGGCCACGGCCAATTAATGGCCTGTGGCACCTCCAGCCTGTTGCCAACACGCATGGCAGCTTAAAGCCCTCTTTTTCCCTCACCCCTAAGGAAATTTCCATGACTCGAACCCAACTCTTTACCCGCAGCGTTTTGGCTTTGGCTGCCAGCTGCGCGCTGTGGACCGGCGCGCATGCCCAGAACGCAGTGACTTACAAGGTCATTGGCCAGCCTGGCTCCACCGGCTTGGTGCAAAAAAACATGGAAAAGCCGTTTTTCGACAACTTCGCGGAAAACACTGGGTTGAATATCAAGGCGGATTTCAAGCCTGTCGATCAGCTGGGTATCAAAGACACCGAACAGCTGCGCGTGCTCAAGGCAGGCTTGTTTGATGTGGTGTCACTGCGTGTGTCGCAAAACTCCCGCGATGAGCCCACATTGCTGGGTCTGGACCTCGTAGGTGCAGCGCCTGACTACGCCACTGCACGCAAGGTGTATGACGCCTACAAGGACAAGTTGGACGAGCGCTTGCAAAAGCAGTTCAACGCCAAGCTGCTGGGTGCATGGCCCTTTGGCCCCCAGATTCTGTTTTGCAAAAAACCTGTGACCTCGCTGGCAGACCTCAAGGGTTTGAAAGTGCGCAGCTATGACCAGAACTTGTCCAAGTTCCTTGAGAGCGTCGGAGCGACCCCTGTGCCATTGGGCTTTACGGAAGTCCACCAGTCGCTGTCGCTGGGCGTAGTGGATTGCGGCATCACGGGGCCCAGCTCAGCCAACAGCGGCGGCTGGCCTGAAGTCACGACCCACCAGTACGCGCTGGGTGTGCAAAACGCCTTCAATGCTTACGTGATCAACACCAAGGTCTGGAACAAGCTCAAACCCGAAGAGCAAGCCAAGATGCAGGCGGCCTTCACCAAGCTGACCGATGACATCTGGAAGTACTCGGAAGAGCTGACCGTGGATGCGATGAACT
Source organism: Comamonas sp. (assembly GCA_051887595.1). Lineage (GTDB taxonomy): Bacteria > Pseudomonadota > Gammaproteobacteria > Burkholderiales > Burkholderiaceae_C > Comamonas. Next base: position 6,666 of record JBJEZV010000137.1, on the reverse strand, counting down.
GCAATGCAGGTCGTGAGCCCTGCGTGCACAACAAGAAATACAAGCTGATCGACGCACCTTTGCAAGACAGCGACAAGAAGACCTTGGCTGAAGCCGTTGCCAAGATTTCGCTGCCAACTTGGGCAGAAGTTTGCGACAAGTCCAACAAGAGCTGCTCTGCCGACTGGAAGGCGACAGCTGGCAAGGCCTTGGGCATCAACTAAGGCATGGGTCCGGCGTGCTGGGCCACGCCGGAGCCTGCGAACTGTGAAAGGTCACGGCAATGAAAGAACAACTTGAACGCTATCTGGGCATCATCTTCGGCGTGGTCTTTGTGGCCCTGTCGGTGGTGGTGACCCTTGAGACGCTGCTGCGCAAAATCTTCAACACTTCGCTGCAAGGTGCAGATGAACTCGGAGGCTATGCGCTGGCCATTGGTTCGACCCTGGCGTTCACCGTGGCCTTGCTCGGTCGCGCGCATGTCCGAGTGGACGTGTTTTTGGTGCGATTTCCCAAACGACTGCAAACGCTGCTGAACTGGGTGTCAGCGCTGTGCATGATGGGCTTTGCCGTGCTGATAGCCGTATTGGCCTACTTCACCTTGCTGGACTCACACGGCTACAACAGCGTTTCGCAAACATCATGGGCCACGCCCCTGGTCTATCCGCAGAGCCTGTGGATGCTGGCATTGGCGCTGTTTGCCGTCGCCGCGACGGTGCAGGCCGTGCGCGCCAGTGTGTGGTGGGTGCGCGGGAACTACGCGGCGATTGATGCCATGTTGGCACCCAAATCGACGCAAGATGAAGTCCAAGAGGAGCTGGAGGATTTGCGCGCGCGCAGCGCAGACGTGATCGTCACGGAGGCACCGCATGCACCGGTTGCAGCCGCTTCCCCCACTTCCTCTTTGCGTGAAGGAGCCACCGCATGATTGGCGCTGTTGCACTAGGTTTTGCAGGCATGCTGGGCATGATGCTCATGGGCCTGCCCATCGCTGTCGCGATGGCGGTGGTGGGCATCGTGGGCGGCATTGTTGCCTACGGCCTGCCGTTTATGAATTCCATCGCCCCCGTGGTCTGGGGCGTGCACAACGACAACTTGCTCACAGCAGTTCCGCTGTTTGTGCTGATGGGCGAGTTGCTGCTGCGCTCCGGCATTGCGGACCGCATGTTTGGCGCGCTGGCCGCATGGTTGGGGCGTTTGCCTGGTGGCCTGCTGCACACCAACATCGGCTGCAGTGCATTGTTTGCGGCAACGTCAGGCTCTTCGGTGGCGACTGCAGCCACGGTGGGTACTGTCGCGTTGCCATCACTGCACAAACGCGGTTATTCCATGAGCATGTCGCTGGGCTCGATTGCCGCTGGTGGCACGCTGGGCATCTTGATTCCCCCGTCGGTGAACATGATCGTCTATGGCTCGCTGACGGACACATCGATTGGCCAGCTGTTCATTGCGGGCTTGGTGCCAGGCTTGCTGCTGACCGGCATTTTTATGTTGTGGATTGCTGCCTACTCGCTCATCACTGGCGATAACCGGCGTGAAGCAAAGGTGCCTCTGAAAGAGCGGCTGAGCTTGCTCAAAGACCTGGTTGCACCCGGCGTGGTGTTCTTTGTGGTGATGGGCAGCTTGTACTCTGGCGTGGCGACCACCACGGAGTCCGCCGCCTTGGGCTTGATGACCGCTTTGTTCTTTACTTGGCGCAGTGGCAAGCTGAACTGGAAGCTGCTGGAGACCTGCTTTATCCAAACCGCGCGCACCAGCGGCATGATCTTGCTGGTGATGACAGCGGCCTTTATTTTGAACTTGGCCATTGGTCTGACTGGGGTGGCCGAAGCCATGACGGAGTGGGTGACCTCTTTTGGCCTCAGCCTGACCACGATGCTGCTGATTCTCGTGGTGTTCTATCTCATCCTTGGCATGTTCATGGATGTGATGAGCATGATGGTCGCTACTGTGCCAATTACCTTCCCGATCGTTAGTGCACTGGGTGTAGATCCAATTTGGTTTGGCGTTTTCATTGTGCTGATGTGCGAGCTCGGGTTGATTACGCCTCCCGTGGGTATGAACCTGTTTGTGGTGCATGGCATCCGTCCTGACAGGGGCTCCATCCGTGATGCTATCTGGGGAGCTGTGCCCTATGTGGGAGTTCTGCTGGCCTTCACGCTGTTGCTGATCGCATTCCCTGAAATCGTGACCTGGCTGCCGGAGCTTCTGCGATGAATACCCAAGCTTGGTGGAAATACAGCGCACAGGAATTGCGCACAGCGTATCTGGAAGGTCGTGCCACACCGGTGCAGGTATTGGAGAGCTGCCTGGCACGCATGGCGCAAGTGCAGCCGCAGCTCAATGCGTTTGTGTATGTGCGCAGCGAAGCCGTGCTTGCAGAAGCTGTGCGCAGCACTGAGCGCTATGCGCAGGGTGCTTCGCTGGGTCCATTGGATGGCATTCCTGTGTCGATCAAAGACAACCTGCTGACGGCAGACATGCCCACGGTTTGGGGCAGTCCGGGCCTGCGCGACCATCCGCCGCAGGGCGAGGAGTCGGTGGTGCAGCGGCTGCGCGCACAGGGTGCTTTGATTGTGGGAAAGACCAACGTGCCGGAATTCACGTTGGAAGGTTATACCGACAACCCGGTTTTTGGTGTGTCGCGCAATCCGTGGGATGTGCGGCTCACACCAGGAGGCTCCAGCGGTGGCGCAGCAGCCAGTGTCGCGGCCGGTTGCACGCCCTTGGCCTTGGGCACAGACGGGGGCGGCTCGATCCGCCGCCCTGCGGCGCACTGTGGGCTGGTGGGGCTAAAGCCGAGCATTGGCACCTTGGCACGGGTGCAATGCCTACCCAGTTTGCTTTTGGATTTTGAAGTGGTGGGCTTGCTGGCGCGCAGCGTAGAAGATGTGCAGCTGGCACTGGATGCGTTGGCAGGCCCTGAAGCTGCAGATGCGGCCTCGCTGGCTGCGTATGCAGCACGTGCATGTCAGGTGGAAACCAAGCAGCCACTCAAGGTCTTGTACGTTGCCGACCTAGACGGTGCGCCCGTGGATCCCGAGATCGCCCAAGCTTGTGGGGCAGCGGTGCAATTGTTGGCGGACCAAGCTGTTATCGAGTTGCAGCACAGTGCTTTGCCGCTGAATCTGTCCACCCTCAACAGTGGCTGGTCGCGTGTTGGACAGATGGGATTGGCACACTTGTTTGCCCAGCATCCGGAGTGGGCGCAGCAAGCCTCTGCCAAGTACCGTGACATGGCCGCCCAAGGGCAGGCCTGCAGCGCCGCGGATTTGTGGAGCGTGTTGGAGGCGGTGGCTCAACTGCGCCGCGATTGTGTGGCGCTGTTTACCGCGTGGGATGTTATTGCCATGCCGGCGACGGCTGCCCAGCCGTGGCCTGCCGAGCAGGCTTACCCCACAGAGATCGCAGGTGTGCCTGTGGGGCCGCGGGGACATGCAGTCTTTACGGGCTGGGTCAATGCCGCAGGCTTGCCTGCGGTGTCGGTACCTGTGCAGCCCGATGCGCAAGGACTGCCCATTGGATTGCAGCTGATCGGTCCGTTAGGCAGCGAATCTCGCTTGCTGCGATTGGCGCAGCAGTTACAACAGGCACAAGGCGGGCCGATGCGCCAGCCGCCTGTGTGAGAGGTGCGGGCAGGACCTCAGAACTGCACGTGCACCTCACCCCAGCCGTCCATGACAGCGCTGACATGGTCGCCTGCTTCGGCATACAGCAGACCACACCACGTACCAGTCGTCACCACACTGCCTGCGGGCAAGGTGCCGTAATGGTGTGTGGCATGCTGAATCCAGCCCAGCACCACGCGGAATGGATCGCCCAAGGAATGGGTGCCAGTGAAAGCAAATGGTGCCTGCTGACCGATACACACCTGCCCCGTTTGCTTGGCCCAATCTTGCGCTCGGAAGGGCTGCCAGGGGCCCAGCACCAAGCCGCCATGCGACTGCAAATCAGCCAGCTTGAGCAAGGCTGGCGCCTCCATGCCTTGCTGCCAGCGAAAGTCGACGATCTCCACCGCTGCTGCCACACCGTCAATGCAATCGTGGATGTGTTCAGGCGTCAGTTGGTGGGCTGTTTGCGCATCGATGTCGTGCCCGAGTCGCAGCGCAATCTCCACCTCAATGCCCCGGCGAAACCATGGCTGCTGCGCCACATGAGCAGGGCTGTCAGCAATTCCCTGCGTAGGCAAAGGTGCGAAGGTCAAGGGTGTTGTGGCATCGGGGCTGCCAGCTTTCCAGTAGCGCGGCGTGTGTCCCGACCACCACTGTGCGCCTTGGGCTACCAGTTGTTGCACGGCATAAGCCTGTTCCGGGGTTTGCAGGCTATCTGCCCACGCCGATGCATCACGCGGAAGCTGCTCAGTATGGGCCTGCAGCAACACATCGGCAAGCTGTTGAATCGGGTCTGACATCGGTGACTTTCCTTTCTATTCCAAAGCCTGATCCATGCACGTTGCGTGCCCGACAGGCGCTTTGACGCTCTCAATCGCAATGACCACTTTGTTTTCTCATCGACGCTTTCAACCACAACTCCAACACGCACCGCTGCGTTGGCCCAATGGCGCAGGGTTGGCGATTTCTTTTGTGCTCAATATCGAAGAAGGGGCGGAGCTGTCGCTGACCAGCGGAGACGCACGCAATGAAGCCGTGCACGAAGTCACACACGAAATCATGTGTGTGCCAGACTTTTGCATGGAGACGCATTTCGAGTACGGTGCACGTGCGGGCTATCCGCGCATTGCACAGCGGTTTATCGATGCACAAGTGCCCTTGACGTTGAATGTCTGCGGGCGTGCGCTGCAAGCCACACCGTGGGTGGTGCGTGACGCCAATACACATGGATGGGAGTTGTGCGGCCATGGGTGGCTGTGGCAGTCGCCCGCGTTGCAAACGCGTGAACATGAACGCGACGACATTGTGCGCACCCTTGAAGTGATTGACTCACTGGGCGGTGCGCGCCCTGTGGGTTGGCACTGCAAATCCAGTGCGTCCACGCACTCGCGTGAGTTGCTGCAGTCAATGGGTTTTATTTACGACAGCAATGACTACGGCGGGGAAGTGCCCTACACCGTCAAAACGCCACAGGGCAGGGACTACGCCGTCTTGCCCTATGCCTTTGACACCAACGACATGCGGTTTTTTGGACAGCCTGCGTTTGTTCAGCCGCAGGATTTTGCCAACTATGTGATAGCTGCCATCGATACCTTGGTGCAAGAGGGGCAGTCAGCACCGCGTTTGCTGACCATTGGGCTGCACACCCGCATTCTGGGACGCCCAGCGCGCATTGCTGCACTTGACGCCATCATGCGCCACATCCAACAGCAGCCGGGCGTATGGGTGGCTACACGTGAAGCCATTGCGCGCCACTGGCTGGCACACGCAAACGCGCAGTGAATGTGGGTTAGCGGCGGCGCTGAGAGCGGTCCACAGACCACAGCGCATTCATCTCCGCGCAAAACGGTTGGGCGCAACTGGCACGACCGTAGTACTGGCAGCCCGCGCGGTTGCACATGCCCGGCTTGTCTGGCGACGATTTGGCCTGTTTGTGCTGACCATCTGCTTGGGCCTGCGCCATGAGCAGCCACGGGTCAGTGCCTCGGTTTTGCAGCAAGGCCTGCACATCAGCGGGTTGCAGATGCGCAGATGCCAGCAGGGCTTGCGTAGGCGCGGCCTGCTGGGCCTGTGACAAAGGTTGAAACTCCAATTGCAAGAGCGCGCTGGTGCGCATGGCCTGTGCAGCCGCCGCAGATGCTGAGCCTGCTAGGGCGGCAGGTTGCATGACCAAGGCTAAGGTCGTGCTTTGCAGCGTTTGCACAGAACCCGGGATGGGCAGCTGCAATTGCCCTGCAGCCGATGTGGTGCCCAGCAGGGTTGCGGCCGGTGAGGCGGAAGCTGCAGGTGCAGCTACGGGGCTTGGCAGTGCAGCACTCATCACCGACTGTGCCTGCGCCCAGGCCGCAGGCACGCGCAGCGTCAGTGTGAACGCGCGTTCGCCATCTGCGCCTTGTACCGTGCCTTGTTGTACCAGCCAGTTTTGCAGCAAGGGCAATTGCAGTGACAGCGGTGCACGCACCGAGGCAGCTGCTGCTCCAGTTGGAGTGGGTGGCGCAGGTGTTGATGGGGGCAGTGGTGTCGGCGCTTCTTCGTTAGACGGTGGTTGCGGCTTGCCCGCTTGTTGCAATACCGCCTGTGTCAGGGCCGCAGGCCACATCTGCAAGCTCACCAGTTGCTGGGGCAAGGGCTGGCTGGCAGTGGCTTGGAGCAACAAGGCTGTGACCATGCGTTGCATGGCGGGTGACACGCCTTCCGTGGGCCAGTTCTGCGGCAGCGTGACCTGGCCTTGGGGCAGTTGACTGACCATATGGGCAATCAGTTGCTGAAAGGCTTCAAAGCGCACCATCTGCTGGGTTTGCGCTGACAGGTTGACTGCATTGGCCAGCGTGGCCTGCGTGGCGACGACCATGCTGGCCACTTGGGCTGCGCTGAGCGCAGTGGTGCTGTTAGCGGCTGAAGACGCTGCAATGCCGGCCGCTGCGGCAGCAGGTGCGAAGCTACTGGCCCCAGCAGCAGGGCTAGGTGTCGGCACGGCAGCAGGCAGCGGCGAAGAAGGAGGGATGGCTTGGCTCACGCGCTGAATGTAGTGCAAAACATCAGCGCAGGTCGCTCACTGGGCCTTGTGTTGCAAGGC
>JBJEZV010000136.1:0-12761 GCA_051887595.1 Comamonas sp. | reverse complement strand
TTGCTTTTGACAACTGGAGCAATACCGACAGCCCCGAGAACCACGAGCTGTCCAAGCAGATTTATCTGGACCTGAAGCAAGCCGGTTTCATTGAAACCCGCACCATCGAGCAGTTCTTCGACCCTGAGAAGAACATGTTCCTGCCTGACCGCTTCATCAAAGGCGAGTGCCCCAAGTGCCACGCCAAGGACCAGTACGGCGACAACTGCGAATCCTGCGGTGCGGTCTACGCGCCCACCGACTTGATCAATCCGTTCTCGGCCCTCTCGGGTGCCAAGCCTGAACTGCGCACGTCCGAGCACTTTTTCTTCAAGCTGTCTGACCCACGCGCCGTAGAGTTCCTGAAGGAATGGACACAAAACGGCAAGCACGTGCAGCCTGAAGTGGCCGCCAAGGTCAAAGAATGGTTTGGTGTGCGCACCAACCCTGATGGCTCGACCAGCGAAGGCCTGGACGACTGGGACATCTCGCGCGATGCGCCTTATTTCGGCATTGAGATTCCCGACGCCCCCGGCAAGTACTTCTATGTGTGGCTGGATGCGCCTGTGGGTTATCTGGCATCGCTCAAGAACCTTTTAAATCAGCGCGGCGAAGATTTCGATGCCTACATGGCTGACCCGAACCTGGAGCAGTACCACTTCATTGGCAAAGACATCGTGACATTCCACACGCTGTTTTGGCCTGCGATGCTCAAGTTCAGCGGCCGCAAGACACCGACCAAGATCTGCGTGCACGGCTTCCTCACCGTGAACAACGGCGAGAAGATGTCCAAGAGTCGCGGAACAGGCCTCGATCCGCTGAAGTACCTGGCGCTGAAGATGAACCCCGAATGGCTGCGCTACTACCTGGGCGCCAAGCTCAACGGCAAGAACGAAGACATCGACTTCACCGCTGAAGACTTCATGCTGCGCGTGAACTCGGACCTGATCGGCAAGTACGTGAACATCGCGTCGCGCGCGGCGGGCTTTATTGCCAAGCGCTTTGAGGGCAAGCTGGGCCAAGTCTCCGAAGATGGCCAGGCCCTGCTGGCCGCGCTGCGTGAGGCCAAGGATGGCATCGTGGCCTCCTACGAAAACCGCGACTCTGCCCGCGCCGCCCGCGACATCATGGCTCTGTGCGACAAGGTCAACAGCTATGTGGACGCCAACAAGCCCTGGGAGCTGGCCAAGCAAGAAGGCATGGATGCACGCCTGCAAGACGTGTGCAGCACCTGCATTGAAGCCTTCCGCCTGCTGACCATTTACTTGAAGCCCATGCTGCCCGCCGTGGCTGCACAAGTCGAAGGCTTCTTGAAGGTGGGTGCGTTGCAATTTGCCGACGCCGACACCTTGCTGGGTGCTGGCCACGACATCGGCAAGTACGAGCACCTGATGCAACGCGTCGTGATTGAGCAGCTGGACGCGCTGTTTGAGCCCCCAGCAGCGCCTGTGGTGGAAGCGCCCAAGCCGGGTGGCGAGGAAATCGCACCCACCATCACGATCGATGACTTTGCCAAGATTGACCTGCGCATCGCCAAAATCGTGGAATGCAAGCCTGTAGAAGGCTCGACCAAGCTGCTGCAGCTGACGCTGGATGTGGGCGAAGGCAAGATGCGCAATGTCTTCAGCGGCATCGCCAGCATGTACAAGCCGGAAGATTTGCAAGGCAAGCTGACCGTAATGGTGGCGAACTTGGCACCCCGCAAGATGAAGTTCGGTATCTCCGAAGGTATGGTGCTGGCCGCCAGCCATGCTGATGAGAAGGCAGTGCCCGGCATCTATGTGCTGGAGCCCTTCCCCGGCGCCCAACCTGGCATGCGCATTGGCTAATGCCTAAGCCCTTCCCTATGCCCCTGCGACTTTTGGCCGCAGGGGCTTTTTCATGCCTGCTGACGGGCTGCATCACGTACACCGTGGTGAGCACCGCTGCATCGGTGGCCGGTTTGGCAGTCGATGCGGCCGTGGGTACCGTCAAAATTGTCGGCAAAGGCGTGGGCGCTGCTGTCGATGCCATGACCGACGACGACAGCGCGAACGACAGCGCTGCTGAATCCAATGAGAGGCTTTGACCAATCATTCAGCTGATGGCGCAAATGCAACGGCGGTTGCATCGTCTTTGGCGATGTCGTACAGATATGCACGAGACTCGAAGCTTGCGTATCGATTTCAATATCAAGCTTATGAAGCCTTGAGATCGCGCTCTGCTTTTTTGAGGCAGTGGCGAATATGAACCAGCCCCCTGCGTACGGCTTTGGCGATGCCAAGGCCCGATAAGCGGTCCTTATACGCAGCGGGTAGATGCTTCTAACCTTTTGTTTCAAAGCACTCCCTAGAATCTGCCGCTCCAAACGCATGGAGTGCGCAGCAAGCGCTGTCCATCCTCCATGCGCCCCACGTTGATAACGCCGGACGCGGCAGCACCGCACACCGGCACGCGATCACCAGGAGACCGCATGCCTCTGTCACCCCTTTCTGTTCTGCGCCCTGCCGTCTGGTTGAGCGCAGCCTTGCTCGCCCCTGCGGCCATGGCACAAAACCCTGCGCCCGCACCTGCATCGGCACTGTCTGTGCAAGACATTTCAGTGATCGCAGGCACCTGCGCCAATTGCCACGGCCCCAATGGCCAATCCATGGGCGGCATTCCCACGCTGCGCGGCGTGGGTGAGCGCCATTTGCTGGCGCGCATGCAGGCTTTCAAGGCAGGCACGGCCACCGACGCCACCGTGATGACGCGCCTCATGAAGGGCTATGACGATGCACAAATCCAAGCCCTCGCCCAATGGTTCAGCAAGGAGGCCAACTAATGTCGTTCAATCGCCGTGAGATTTTGGGCAGCGCCATTGCAGGCGCTGCATCCTTGGCCCTGCCCTCCATCGTGCGCGCCCAAGCAGGCTCGGCCCATGTGGTCGTGGTCGGCGGTGGCTTTGGTGGCGCGACCGCTGCGCGCTACCTCAAGGCCCGCGCGCCGCAGGTGCGTGTCACGCTGATTGAGCCTGCGCAGACGTTCTACACCTGCCCGTTCTCCAACCTGTATCTGGCAGGCTTGCGCACCTGGGACAGCATTGGCCACAGCTACGATGGACTGCGCAAGGCGGGCATTGAAATCATCCATGCACGAGCAGACAACGTTGACGCCTCGGCCAAGCGCGTGCTGCTGTCCACTGGCCAAGCGCTGAGCTATGACAAGCTGATCCTCTCGCCCGGCATCGACATGCGCTGGAATGCGCTGGAAGGCTATGACGAAGCCGCTGCAGAGTTGGCCCCCCACGCTTGGAAGGCTGGCGCACAGACCCAACTGCTGAAAAAGCAATTGGACGCCATGCCCGATGGCGGCAAGTTTGTGATGGTCATTCCCGCCAATCCTTTCCGCTGCCCGCCCGGCCCTTACGAGCGCGCAGCCATGGTGGCGCACTACTTCAAGCAGCACAAACCCAAGAGCAAGATCTTGCTGCTGGACAACAAAGACGCTTTCTCCAAACAGGGCCTATTCCTGTCGGGTTACAAGGCGCTGTATGGCGACATGATCGAGTGGGTCAAGCAATCCGACGACGGCCAAGTGGCGCGTGTCGATGCCAAGCACCTCGAAGTCGAAACTGCATTTGGCACCAAGCACAAGGCCGACGTGCTCAACGTGATTCCTCCGCAAAAGGCAGGTTTCATCGCCGAGCGCGCGGGTGTGACGGACGCCAGCGGCTGGGTGCCGATCAAGCCCGAGAGCTTTGAATCGCAACAAGTCAAGGATGTCTATGTGTTGGGTGATGCCACGCAAGCTGCCCCCATGCCCAAGTCTGGCTTTGCGGCCAATACCCAAGGCAAGGTTGCAGCGGCTGCCATTGCCGCTGAGTTGACGGGCAAGCCCGCCCCACAAGCCGCTTTTGCCAACACTTGCTACAGCCTGATTGGCACCGACTACGGCATCTCTGTGGCGGGCGTCTACAGCACGCAGGCGGGCAAATTGGTGGAAATTCCAGGCTCTGGTGGTGTCAGCCCTGCAGATGCCGATGCCGGTTTCCGCAAAGCGGAAGCCGAATACGGCGCCGCTTGGTACAAGGCCATCACCACCGATATTTGGGGCGCCTAACGCCTGCCATCCCAGGTGGCTGCGAACACTTGGCTCGCCAACGGCCTCGTTCCTGACGACCCTCAGGCCCGAGGCCGTTGGCACATCTGCTGCGCACGGACTGTGCATTAGCATGCGTGCTGTTCAAGGATTGCTTATGTTGTTGTGGTCAATGTTTTTGCTGGGCCTAGCATTTGGCGTGTTTGCAAGGCTGGGCCGTTTTTGCCTGTTGCGCGGCCTGCGCCAAAGCGTGGGGCTGGACGCCCAAGAGCGCCCCGGCAACGCTCCAGCATTGCAGGCTTTCGCGCTGGCTGTGGCCGTGGCCTTATTGGCTTCGCAAGGCTTGCAGCTGGCAGGCCTTGTGGACTTGGGCCAGGCCCAAATCGTGCGGCCAAACTTTTCCTTTGTGGGCGTGTTGGTGGGCGGCGTGATTTTTGCGCTGGGCATGGTGCTGGCCAATGCCTGCGGAGCTCGTTCACTGGTGCTGCTGGCCGGTGGCAATTTGCGTTCTTTGGTGGCCGTGGTGTTTTTGGCGCTGGGTGCGCAAGCCAGCTCCACCGGCGTGCTGGTGCCGCTGCGCCAGTGGTTCCAGAGCTTGGCGCCTAGCGCATTAGACAGCGCCACCATCGATCAGTATTTACAAGCCACTGGCTGGTCTGCTCCTGCCATTTACACCGTGACCGCCGTGGTGCCCGCCCTGCTGCTGGCCGCTTATGCGCTGTGGCGCCCAGCCTTGCGCCAAAGCCCGCAGCAATGGGTGTCTGCGCTGGTCATTGGCTTGCTGGTGGCCGTGGGCTGGTGGATCACCGCCACCGTTGATGTGGACCCTTTCGATCCCGTCAAGCTCACATCGCTGAGCTTTGTCTCGCCCATCTCCGAGACACTGCTGTACGTGCAAGTGGCCGTGGGCCGAGAATTTGCTGCGGCTTCGGCCATGGTGGTAGGTGTGCTCGCCGGTTCACTGGTGGCAGCAATTGCCACCCGCAGCGCACGCTGGGAAGGCTTTGACAGCCCCGCACATTTGGCGAAGACCGCCATCGGCGGCTGGCTCATGGGATTTGGCGGTTTGCTGGCTGCAGGCTGCTCTATCGGCCAAGGTTTAACCGGCGTCACCACTTTGGCATGGGCCACAGTACCGGCCGTTTTGGGACTGCTGCTGGGCACGCTGGTGGCGCTCAAGCTGCTGCATCCCCGGGCCTGATACCACCACACGGCGCTGGGACGGCACACCCCGCGCCTTGCGTCCTCCTCTAGAATCGCGCCCAGACAGCTCTGCTTGTGCCGCGTGTCGGCTAAGAGGGATTCTTCCCATCCGTGCCTTGTGTGATTGCTTGGACGCTAGCGCCCTTTCACACATCAACGCTCAAGCCCGTCTTTGTTTGAGTTGATTGAAGTGCATGGGATGTGGCTGGTTGCCACACGCAACAAGCCACATGTCATCGGCATTCCCCAGATACGGGGCGGTGACAACCGCATGTTCGCTTCCCTTTGCTCTTGAATGCCACTGCAAGCGTGCAGTGGCTCAGCAGGTCAGCGCTGGTCTTTGCCAAGCGTCGCCCGGAAGCGCCATAGCCGCTTCTTGGTGACATGTACGAACGACTCGAAGGAATGTCTTTCATGCAACGTCGCCATTTTTTGATGACTCCGCCCGCCATGGCGCTGGGCGCAGCAACTGCTGCTGCCCCCATTGCCACACTGGCTGCCCCCACCATCCTGACACCCCAATCGCGCATCTTGCCGCGCCAAGGCAAAGGCCCGCGCATTGTGATTTGCGGCGGTGGCTGGGGCGGTATGACGGCTGCGCGCTACCTGCGTGAGTTGATTCCCAACTCTGACGTGGTGCTGCTGGAGCGCAATCCCACGTTCTGGTCTGGCCCCATGAGCAACAAGTGGCTCATCGATATCGTGAATACCGATTTCGTGAACCACGACATGCTGCACCCCGCCAACAAGTACGGCTACCACCTGCTGCAAACCGAAGTCACGGGCTTTGAACGCGACAAAAAACTCGTGCGCACGGCCCACGGTTTGATCGAGTACGACTTCTTGATCCTGTCCGGCGGTATCCGTAACGATTACGAAGCCTGGTTTGGCAACGACCAAAAGGCCATCGACTACACGCGCAAGCACTTTCCCAACGCCTACATCCCCAACCAGGAGATGCTGGCGCTCAAGCACAAGATCAAGAACTTCAAGGGCGGCACCCTCGTCATGACGCTGCCCCCACCACCGCACCGCTGCCCACCCTCGCCTTACGAGCGCGCCTGCCTGATTGCCTGGCACATCAAGAAAAACAAGATCCCTGGCAAGATCCTTATCCTCGATCCCAAGCCCAAGATCGCCCCCATTGGCGTGGGCTACAAGCAGGCGTTCGATGAGTTGTACCCAGACATCATCACCCACGTGCCCAATGCGCGCGTGCAAGAGCTCGACCCCTTCAAGAAAAAGATCAAGACCGCCGCCGGTGAGTTTGATTTTGACGATGCCATCCTCATGCCGCCCCACCAAGCGGCCGAGATGGTGTGGTGGGCCGACCTGATTGGCAAAGATCCACAAACCGGCAAACCCACGGGCTGGGCCGACATGAACCCGCGCTACTACACCGCCAACAGCGACGACAACGTGTACTTCGTGGGCGACTTGATGGGCACCATCTCGCCGCAGTTTGGGCACTACCCCAAGAGCGGTCACGTGGCGAACTACATCGGGCAGATCGTGGCCAAGAACATTGCGCAGCGTGTGGCAGGCAAAGAAGTCACACCGCTGCTGCCGGACAACCTGTGCTACATGATGGTCAACGGCGATCCGCAGGAAGAAATCTCGGTAAAGTTCGAGTACGAAGTGGATGCAGCCACCGGCTTCGTTCACCAAACGCAAATCGATATGGACGTGCGCACGTCCGATCTCGTCAAGGAAGACTTTGCCTGGATCCAATCCAAGTTCAGCGATTTCCTGGGCATTTAAGACATGAAACCTGCTATCCACTCTCACCTCACGCGCCGCCATCTGGTGGCAGGCGCCGCTGCTTCGGCAGCACTGGGCGCGCTTCCACATGCAGCGCTGGCACAAGTGGCCACGCCCTTGGTCGGCCCGCTGGCCCCCAACCCCGTGGAATTCAAAAAAACCATGGACCAGTTTGTGGGCACAGCCACGCCTGTGAACGAAGGCTTGCAGCTGGACATCCCTGTGCTAGCCGACAACCCCAGCGCCGTGCCCGTGAAGGCCAAGGTAACGCTGCCCATCACCGAACAAGATTGGTGCGAAGAGATGATGGTGGTGGCAGAGCTCAACCCCATTCCGCTGGCCTGTCGCATCAAGTTCACCGCCGACACGGGCAGCGCCGAAGCCGCCATTCGCGTGCGCTTGAGCCAGTCGCAAACCGTGCATGTGTTGGCACGCATGAAAAGCGGAAAAATCTTGGCCGGCAAGCAAGCCGTGACGGTGGCCGCCAGCGGCTGCGGCATGTAAGGGGAACGCACGATGAGCATGAACAAACCGGCCCGCGTCTGGGTCAGCAACGACAAGCCCAAAGCGGGCGATATCGTGCGCGTGCGCGCGCAAATGGAGCATGTGATGGAGACCGGTCTGCGCACCGACCCCACCACTGGCAAGCCCCGTGCGCGCCACATCGTCAGCCACTTTGAGGCCAAGATGGCCGGCAAGCTGGTCTTTGAATGGGACTTGGGCACCTCCATCGCCCAAAACCCCTATATCGAATTCACTTTCAAAGCCCGCACCAGCGGCGATCTGGCGCTGCTATGGAAAGACGACCAAGGCGCCAGCTTAACGGCCAGCAAAGCCATCACCGTGAGCTAAAGCGCCCAAAAGCGCCCACAAAAAAGCCCAGCCTTGCATGGTTGGGCTTTTTTTATAGCTGCTTGCCTACGCATAGCAAGGCTTTCAGATATAAAACTATCGCAAACCTTTGATAGTCAATGGTCAACAGCTATGGTTTCAACGTCCGTTGTAGCGTCCGGGCCGGTGGCTGACAGCCAAAAACACCCCCATCACCACCGCCGCCAGAATCGACCACAGCACGCGGTCCAGCGGCACAATCCACAGCGCCAGCGCCACCACGATGCAGTCAATCACCATCTGCACCTGCCCCGCGCGCACGCCGTATTTGTCTTGCAGGTACAGCGAAACAATCGTCGCCCCACCCAAGCTGGATTTGTGCCGCGCCAAAAACAGCACGCCTGTGCCCATGAGCAAACCACCCGCAATGGCCGCAAACGCGGGGTGCAGGTAGTCGATATGAATGAACTGCGGCCCTAAAGCAGTCACCAACGACAACAGCGCCACTGAGGCAAAGGTCTTGATCGTGAACTCTCTGCCAATGTGCCGCCAAGCAAACCAGTAAAAGGGCAGGTTGATCAAAAAATAAATCGCCCCAAACGACCAGCCCGTGGCGTAGTGCAGCACAAAGGCCAAGCCTGCGGTACTGCCCGTCAGCAACCCGGCCTGGTTGAACATCATCATGGTGATGCCCACAAACAGCGAGCCCGAGAACAGGGCTTGGGCATCTTCATAAGGCCCGTGCTTGATGACGGTGGCGGCGGCAGGTGCGCCCGCAAGTGGGCGCGATAGCTCAGGATCAGGGCTGGTGGTGCTCATGGCAAAAACCGGTTAGCAACGCAGCTGGCTTGTGGCCGTTGCGTCAAGACATGTTGCAATGGGATAAGCAAAAATTGCGCCAACGCAGTGCATGCGAAGGCGCAAAATTGTCTAAGTGATGCACGCCATAACGCTTTAAGCGTGATGGTCGCTGACACTGATGGTGCAACGCAGCAATTAGAGCATCACTGCGACCTGCACACTGTGGCGGGCGGGCGACATCACTGCTCGCCTTGGCGCAATTTTTCGCGGCTGCCCGTTTTCTTGACAGTGCCGTTGGCACCAAAGGTGACGGTGAACTCCATCTCGCGGTTGGGCGGATCGATCCAGTTCCAGTCCCAGTCGGTTTCTTGCTTGAGTTGATAGGTCATGCGCTTGGCTGGGCGCCCCAGAATGCGCCGCACTTGTTCTTGCGTCATGCCCGGCTGGATTTGCTCAAACACATGGGGGGTGAGCACCTGGCGCAGTGCAGTCATCACACCATCGGGGCCGATGGTGATCATGTAGTTGCGGTGGCCCATGGGCTGGCGGGGATATTCAAAGGTGCGGGCGCCATCGGCTTCGGGCCAGATGGTTTCGGGCTCACCAAAGGCTTTGCGCACGTCGATTTCGGTGGACAAGCCTTCTTCGAGCGTGTCAATTTTTTGCTGGTCACAGCCAATCAGGCCCAAAAGGCCGGTGGCAACGGCCGCCAATGTGGCAGCAATGCGATGAAAAATCTGCATGGACGGTGTCGGGGATAGAATCTTCGGTCCAGAGAGGTTAACAGTCCATGTCTATTTTTGCTCGTCCCCACTACACATCCGACACTACCGATTTCCTGAATCAGCTCAAAAAGGAAAAGCCGGAGCTGCAAGCCCAGCAACTGGCGGGCCGCGCCCTGCTGTGGGATAAGAAGATCAACTACGAAGCACAGGCTGAAGCCTCCCAGGCACGCGTTCCTCAGCAACCCTACGTCTACCACTCCAACCACTAAGCCCTTCAATGGTTTGCACGGTATGAGGATGTGCCCGACGCTTGCCTTGCAACCGTCGGGCCATTTGCTTTTTTAACCGGCATGAGCGAACACGCAGCCCCATCTTCCCCCGCTGAGCTGCCTGCCCCCGAAGGCGCGCAGCAACCTGATCTGATGCCCGAAGTGGTCGATCAGGTGGCTTTGGCACGCCTGTATGGGGAGCCGCTGTTCAAGCTTCCGAATGACTTGTACATCCCGCCGGATGCGCTGGAGGTGTTCCTGGAGGCGTTTGAGGGCCCGCTGGACTTGCTGCTCTACCTGATCCGCAAGCAAAACTTCAACATCCTCGACATCCCGATGCTGGCCGTGACCCAGCAGTACCTGCGTTATGTGGACGAAATCCGCAGCCGCAACCTGGAGCTGGCCGCCGAATACCTGCTCATGGCGGCCATGCTCATCGAGATCAAGTCGCGCATGCTGCTGCCGCCCAAGAAAAAGGAAGGCGAGGAAGAGGCCGAAGACCCGCGCGCCGAGCTGGTGCGGCGCCTGCTGGAATACGAAAAGATGAAGCTGGCGGCCCAGCAAATCAATGTACTGCCGCAGTACGGTCGCGACTTTCTCAAGGCCCAGGTCTATATCGAGCAAAGCCTGCAGCCGCGTTTTCCGGACGTCGATGCGTCAGAGTTGCAAGCCGCATGGCGCGATATTCTTAAACGGGCCAAGCTGGTGCAGCACCACCGCATCACGCGCGAAGAGCTGTCGGTGCGCGAGTACATGAGCCAGATTCTCAAGCAGCTGCAAGGCCAGCGGTTTGTGCCCTTTGAGGCCATTTTTGACCCAACCAAGGGCAGCACGGTGTTGGTAGTGACCTTTATCGCATTACTGGAGTTGGGCAAAGAAACGCTGATTGAGATCACCCAGGCCGAGGCCTACGCCCCCATTTATGTGCGGCTGGCTTACAAGCCTGCACCCAGCTTGGAGCTGGAACCTATTTTTGAAACGCCCTAGCGCTGGCGCCAAGCCAGTGCGGCTTGCGTGGTGTTTTGCACTACCGGCTTGTCATGAATTGTCAAGTCCAGCGCAAATGCGCAGCGTTGTGTCGGCCACGTCCAGGTGCTTTCTAAAATCGTGGATTTGCATACCATCGTTTTTTGCGCTCACGATCTCACATACCATGGCCTTGCTGCACCGCTTCAAATGGAATGCCTCCCCACCGAGCCATGCGACCGCACTGGCGCGCACGCGCCTTCAAGTGCTGGCCGGTGCTTTGGCCTTGCTGGTGGGTAGCACCTGCGCCAGCGCACAGCCAGCTTCCTCTGCGGACAAACGCACACCATCGCGCATCACCCACGCGTTGCTGGTGACCGATGAATGGCACGACCTGACCCGCAAAGATGGCTCTGGCCTGTATCTGGAACTGGTGCGCACGGTTTTTGCCCGCCAAGGCGTGCAAGTGGAATTTGGCTTTTACCCCTACGCACGCGCGGTGCAGCGCGTCAAAGACCAGCAAGCCGATGGCTGGGTGGCTTCTTTTTTGAACGAAAAAAACTTTCCGCTCTACCCCAAGTTTCATTTCGACAAAAACGAGCAAACCATCCTCTATCTCAAGCACAAGCAGCAAAAGCCCGTCACCACGGCCAGCTTGCGCAACCAACGTGTGGCTTGGCTGCGCGACTTTGGACTGGACCGCTATATCCGCGAGCCGATGCGCATCCATGAAATCGACAGCATTGAAAGCGCATTTTTCATGCTTGCCAGTGACCGCATCGACTACTTCATTGGCGCACGCTCTGACATTGAGGACTACATCCGCCAGGCCAAGCAGGACATGACGAATTTTGAGATGGCGCATGCCACCTATCTGGGTCTGTACCTCGCCTTTGCCAATACCCCACGCGGGGAACAACTGCGCACGCTGTGGGATACCGAAATGCAGCGCTTTCACACCGACCCCGCATTCAAGGCGATTTACCGTAAATACGGCTATGCCTATCCTTTTCCTTGAGACCGCTGTCTGCGCTGAACATGCATTGCACGCCCCTTGTTAAGGCTTCGACATGAAATCCATCCAGACACGCTTTGTCGTGTTGATGATCGTGATCGGCTCCAGCTTGCTGGCCACTTTTGGCCTGCTCAATTACCTCGACAGTCGCTCAGAAAAAAACAAACAGCTCGACGCCCACCTGCAGGCCATTCAACTGCGGCTGCAGCAATCGCTGCCGCCTGCGCTGTGGCGCTTTGACCGCGAGCAAATCCAGCAAATTCTGGATGCGGAAATTGGCGCGGAAGCGATTTTGGGTTTAGCGGTTTACGACGATAAAGACCGTTTGCTGCACATTGCTGCCACCGACATGGACCGCGAAGTGTTTCCGGACCTGCGCAGCATGCCTGCACATCTGGACGACACCACCGTCGTGCGCGAGTTTGCTTTGCACATGAACGCGGATGGTGGGCACGAACTGCTGGGCACTGTGCGCGTGCACGCTTCCTCGTCTGCCATCCAGCAAGCGCTGCAACGCGAAGCCTTGCGCATGCTGGCGCTGATTTTCTTGATGAACCTGGTCATCGTGGTGTCGCTGTGCGCCATCATGCAAATGGTCATCATGCGCCCGCTCAATGCCTTACGTAACGCCTTGCGTGACATTGCCACCGAAGGCGCGGATCTGTCCATGCGCCTGCCGCCTTCGGAGTGGCAAGAATTCGCAGACGTCATCGAGCATTTCAACGCCTTCGCGGCACGTTTGGAAGCCGCACTGGGCGCCCCCATCGACCAGGTGCACCAGACCATTAACCGCATTGCCCAGGGCAACCTCTCACAGCCCGTAGAACTGTCGGCCCACATCTCCGGCAACACGGTGATTGCGCGCCTGGCCCACATGCAGGAGTCGCTGCTCAAACTGACTTCGCAACTGCGCGAAGCCAAACAGCAGGCCGATGCCGCCAGCCAAGCCAAAACGGATTTTCTGGCCAATATGAGCCACGAAATTCGCACCCCGCTCAATGCCATCTTGGGGATGACACGCTTGGCCATGCGCAGCGACTTGCCCACTCCTCAGCGCGTGCAGTTGGGCAAGGTGCTGCATTCGGGCCAACACCTGTTGGGGCTGATCAATGACATTTTGGACTTCAGCAAAATCGAGGCGGGCAAGCTCAG
>JBJEZV010000135.1:8297-12767 GCA_051887595.1 Comamonas sp. | reverse complement strand
AGCTGTTGCAGCTTCCGGCGCAGCTTTTGCACAGTCTTCCGTGACTTTGTTTGGTACTGTGGACACCAGCGTGGCCTACGTGAAGGAATCGGCTCCTGGCGTAGCTAGCAAGTCCAAGACTGGTCTGAGCAACGATGGCGTTGGCTCCAGCGCTCTGGGCTTCCGTGGTACCGAAGATCTGGGCAATGGCCTGAAGGCTAACTTCTGGTTGGAAGGCGGCGTTGAGCCTGATGTTGGCGAAGGCGCTGTTAATAAGGCTTTTGGCTTTAACCGTCGCTCTACTTTGGGTCTGCAAGGTGGTTTCGGTGAAGTGCGCTTTGGTCGCGAGCTGACAGCTGGTCACCAAAAGCCTAGCAGCTATTCCGTGTTTGGCACCATCGGCGCTGCAGGTTTTGCAGGCTGGGCATTGCAAGACGTGCGCTACAACAATATGGTGACTTACGTTTCGCCTAACTTTGGTGGTTTTAGCGTGACAGCTAACTATGCTTTCAAGGAAAAAGCTTCCGGTGAAGGCAAGGGCGGCGCATACGCTGGCATCCAAGGTACTTACGCTAACGGTCCTTTGAGTGTGACTGCTGCTTATGACCAAGCTAACCCTGTAGGCGTATATCTGCCTAATCCAACTACTTTGGCTACCCGTAACGATGTCGATACATGGAGCTTGGGTGCATCCTACGACTTCGGTATGGCTAAGCTGAGCGCTTTGTATCACAACTCCGATATGGAAGAATACAATGCAGCTGGTCTCCTGGCAGAGAAGAATCGTTTAGATTCTTGGCTGATTGGTGCCGTGATTCCTGTGGGCGCAGCCGGTAAAATCAAGGCTCAGTATGCCAGCTACAAGGGTACTGAAGATGCAAAGGCTAACCAGTTCGGTTTGGGCTATGAGCATGCTTTGTCTAAGCGCACAGCGGTTTACACAACCTATTCTTATCTGAAGAATAAGAATGGTATGAATCTGAATACAGCACAAAAGTTGAAGTTTGGTAACTCGGGCGCTGCAAACCAGACGACCGAAAACGCTAAGGTTACCTCCTTCCAAGTTGGCGTTCGCCACAACTTCTAATTCGTTGCTGGTTTAGGCCAGCTGGAATAGAAACCAAAAGCCAGCCTTTAGGCTGGCTTTTTTGCGTTTGGTCTTATAAAAAGCCTCGGGGAAAACCAGCGTGCGTTTCCTGCTACGACATTAAAAACGAACGGTAGTGCTTTTTAGAATGTATTTGCAAGTGGTTCATGCGATAACTTCAAGGAGACATGCAAATGCAAAAAAAGATCGTAGCTTTAGCTGCTACCTTTATGTGTGCTGGCGCAATGCCAGCATTTGCCCAAGCAGCAGGTGATAGCAAGGTGGAGTTGTGGGGGATCGTAGATGCAGCAGTTCGTCACACCACCAATCAAGGGGCTAATCGCGACAGTAAAACTGAATTGGTAGGTGGCGGTATGTCGCAAAGCCGCTGGGGTATTAAGGTCCAAGAGGATCTGGGTGCCGGATCTCGAGCCTTTGTGGAATTAGAGAATCGTTTTAACGCAGATACGGGCATCACCACGCCTGACAATACACCATTTTTCCAACTTGCTTTTGTCGGTTTGCAGGGTCCCTGGGGGCGCTTGAGCATGGGGCGGCAATTTAACGTCTTGTTTGATGTCGTGACCAGTACCTATGCATCATTTCCATACTCGCCCTATATGGATGCGAATAAGCCTGAGTTAGGTATGGCAGCAGGCGCGCGAAATAATAATATGCTGAAATATACTTTGGCAACTGCAGATAGAAAATGGGTAGCAGGATTGCAGTATTCATTTGCTGAAGGAAATAAAACAGCTGACGCAGAGCAGGCTGCAATTGCTTTGGGTGATGTTTACCAAGATCCGAGATTGGGCGGTCGTGTGTTAACTGATCCGCTAGTTCCTCTTTATGCTGTCAGATCAGCGATAGATGGGTTAGCTTCTGGATTTTTGTCTGGAGCATCTAATCCAAATCTTGCGCAGTATCAAACTCAAGTTGGGTCTTTGCAAAATTCGGTCAGTTCAGTTGCTAGAGGCGCTTATAAAACAGCAGGAGGTTTCTTGAGATATTCGGAAAATGGAATATCTGTTGGTGGAGGCTATTTGAAGACTTATTTACCTGGCGGTACGGATTTAGACGCCTGGACCTTGGGTGGGTCGTATAGAAAAGATAAACTATACGCAAATTTAGGCTATGGTGTTAATAAAATTAAAATTCCAAACTTTAGTGGATCCACTGTTTCTGATTATTTGCGTTACACTGCCAGAAGTTTAATTGATCGGGGTATGATTAATAATATGTGGCAGGGGCAAACCAACGGAGGCTTCCAAGCCGGAGATGCTAATAAGCGTCAAATGTATAAGGTTGGATTTGGCTACCAAATTACACCGCAGATCAATGCAGGCTTGCATTATTACCATGCCAAGCAGTCAGGTTCTGTAGGTGGTGCGTCGAATGGTAAAGCCAATATTGTAATTGGTGCGCTGGATTATGCCTTCAGCAAACGGACGGACGCTTACTTTGCCATTGATAATACGCGTGTATCGGGTGGTGAAGATGTCTATATTGATGCAGCCAGCAAGGCACGCAGCCGAACTGGGGTGACAGTAGGTTTACGCCATCGCTTTTAAATAAATCGCTTTTCAAAAAATCCGGCTAATTGCCGGATTTTTTATTTTTCTAAAATTGACTTAGATATGTTGAAGAGTATTTCAAATACTATAATTTGAATATTATTTAATAATTTATTATTTTTTGGTGTATGAATAAATATGCTGTTATCTTGATTGGCATCCGATTGCTGACTTAAATTGGTTGTAATTACAATCGTGCGTACTTCTCTCGTTGAAAGTTCTTGCAGCAATGGGTGCATCTCCCCGGCATATGTACTATCCGCAAAAATAATCACGCAGTCTTGAGGCTTGAACACCTCAACAGTCAATTTTTGAAGATCGCTATCGCTGCTTGCAAAGGGCAATACGTTCAACTGCAACAAACACTGCTGGGCATAAGCAACGGCAGGCCAAGTTTCCGGCGACCCCCAAATGGCAATGTGCCGTTTTTGAGAGATAGCTTGTGCAAGCGCTAAGGCAGCATGTTCAATGGCCGTCGCAGAGATCGCGTGTTGACACGCTCTCAGTGCTTGAACTGCTTGGTCAAACTCCGCTGCAATCAATGTCTGTATGGGGTGAGCTGTGGGCGTAGTCGGGTGTGTAGGGGCACTGTTCGGAGCAGCGGCCAGTTTGAGCTTGAAATCTGCCAGTCCTTCAAAGCCGACGCTGCGACAAAATCGCACGACGGTCGGCTTACTGACTTGGGCCTTTTCGGCCAGTTCTCGCACCGGAGAGTGGATAAAACGGTGCGGGTCACTCAGCAGCAAGGCTCCAACGCGCTGTTCTGCGGGAGTTAACGATGCCAGAGATGCAGATATCCGGTCCAACATGAAAGAGTGCCTGTCCAAACAAAGCTGCGGATTCTGCGCTAATTGCGAGAGTGCATGAGAGCGCGGGTTTATTCATGATGGCCTGCTTTCCAGAACTACTACACTAACCCTCGCAATAACCAATTCAAACAGAGAGACACATGAGTCAGCTACAAGCACTCAAGCAGATAACCACAGTGGTTGCGGATACGGGGGACTTTGAGCAACTGGTGCAGTTCCATCCACGCGATGCCACCACCAATCCTTCGCTGATATTGAAAGCAGTTCAGCAAGCCCAATACCAGCCATTGCTACAGGAAGTGGTGCAGCAGCACCGAGGTGCTGCAATGGCTGAGGTGATAGACCATGTGCTGGTGCGCTTTGGCTGCGAAATTTTGCAGAAAGTGCCAGGTCGTGTCTCAACCGAAATTGATGCACGTTTATCGTTTGATCGGGCGGCTACGATCGCACGCGCACGACGCTTGATGGCACTTTATGAAGCACAGGGCATTGCGCGACAGCGGGTGTTGATCAAAATTGCAGCGACATGGGAAGGGATTCAGGCGGCCAAGGTCTTGGAAGCAGAAGGCATTCACACCAATTTGACTTTGCTATTTTCCAAAGTGCAGGCGATCGCCTGTGCGCAAGCCAACGTGCAGCTGATTTCGCCGTTTGTTGGGCGTATTTACGACTGGCATAAAAAGCAGCAAGGGGCAGCTTGGAACGAGGAGCAAATGCAAGGTGCCAATGATCCGGGCGTGCAATTTGTGCGCAGTATTTTTGAATACTTCAAGCACTTTGACATCGCCACCGAAATCATGGGCGCGAGTTTTCGGAATACCGGGCAAATTCTGGCTTTGGCGGGCTGCGATTTGTTAACGATCGCGCCAGACTTGCTAGCCCAGTTGCAACACAGCGATGCCGCTGTCACGCCAATGCTGGATGCGAAGGCTGCCAAGTCCTTAGCTTTAGAAGCTTTGCATTACGACGAGCCCGCATTTCGCTATGCACTGAATGCAGATGCCATGGCCACGGAGAAACT
>JBJEZV010000135.1:6826-8197 GCA_051887595.1 Comamonas sp. | reverse complement strand
CAGCATTCCAGCGTCGAGTTTATTGAGAAGGCATCGGGTATCCAGCAGCGCTATGTGATGGAAAAATCTGGGGTGCTGGATCCTGCGCGCATGCGCCCAAGGTTGGAAGAGCGTGCTGACGAGCAGCTGTCGCAAATGGCAGAAATGGCCGTAGCCGCTGCGCAGCAGGCCTTGGCACAAGCAGGCCGACAAGGCGCCGATATCGATATGGTGCTGTGCGCTGCGTCGAACATGCAGCGTGCCTATCCCGCCATCGCGGTGGAAATTCAACAGGCGCTTGGTGCCGAAGGTTATGGGTTCGACATGAATGTGGCCTGCTCATCGGCCACTTTTGCGATTGAGCAAGCGGTCAATGCGATTCGCTGTGGCTCAGCGCAGTGTGTGTTGGTAGTCAACCCGGAAATCACATCCGCCCATTTGGAGTGGAAAGACCGCGACTGCCATTTCATTTTTGGTGACGTGTGTACCGCCATCTTGCTGGAGCGTGCAGATGTGGCGCGCTCGGAAGATACGTGGGAAGTGGTGGGTACCAAGCTGGCCACGCAGTTTTCGAACAATATTCGAAATAATTTTGGTTTTATGAACCGCAGCGAAGACAGCGACCCTCTGGCGCGTGATAAAACCTTCCGCCAAGAAGGTCGCAAGGTCTTCAAAGAGGTGGTGCCTATAGCTGCGCAGCACATTGAGCAGCACTTGGCGTCTTTGGCGATGCATCCAGAAGATGTGCGCCGTTTTTGGTTACACCAGGCCAACCTGGGCATGAACCAACTGGTCTTGAAGAAGCTGGTGGGTGAGGCCACCCCAGACCGAGCGCCTTTGATTCTGGATGAATATGCCAATACGGCGTCCGCAGGCTCCATCATCGCTTTTCATCAACACCGTGCAGATTTGCTGCCCGGACACTTCGGTGTGATTTGCTCGTTTGGCGCCGGATACTCCGTGGGGAGTGTGGTGGTGCGTAAGCGCTGAATACAACATGGTTTTTCGTTGCCACGACGCGCCTGAATGGGCGCAGCTCCAAGCCCATTTCGCAAGCTTTGACGGTGCTTTGGATGTTCAGCAGGCTTTTGCGCAAGATGCTGACCGTCTGCAACACTTGAGTTTGCAAGCCCCGCATGTGTTTGCGGACCTGTCCAAAAACTGGTTGGTGCCGCAGACCGAGGAGTTGCTGAGCCGGTTGGCCAGCCGCTGCGGTGTCGCAGAGCACCGCGATGCAATGCTCCAAGGCGAGCGCATCAATGGCAGCGAAAACCGCGCCGTCATGCACTGGCTGCTGCGTATGCCGCGTGATACCGGCTTGCTGCAGCAACATGCCCCGGTGCGTGATTGGCCGCAGCACATGCACCAGGCGCTGGACGATGTGCACAGCAC
>JBJEZV010000135.1:0-6726 GCA_051887595.1 Comamonas sp. | reverse complement strand
TGGATGTGTGGAACCGTGATTTCTGTGGCTTTGGCAGTCGTTGCATTGCGCCGTATAGCCACGGTCTGCGCCGTTTGACGGCGTATTTGCAGCAGCTGGAGATGGAGAGCAATGGCAAACGCGTGACGCGCGATGGGCAGCCATTGGACGTGCCAACATCGCCGGTGGTTTGGGGGGAACCCGGCACCAATGGGCAGCATGCGTTTTTTCAAATGCTGCACCAAGGCCAAGACATTATTCCCGTGGAATTTATTGCCTTGCGTGACGGCGGCAAGTACTTGGGCGCGCACCACCAAAGCTTGGTGATCAATGCCATTGCCCAAGCACAGGCACTCATGGTGGGGCGCCGCGGCGAGGGCGTGGAGCGAGATTGCCCGGGGAACCGGCCCAGTACATTTTTATTGCTTCAAGCGCTTGACCCGGCATCATTGGGGGCGCTGATTGCGCTGTATGAGCACCGTATTTTTGTGTCAGGTGCGGTTTGGGGTATCAATAGCTTTGACCAGTGGGGCGTTGAGCTGGGCAAGAACTTGGCCAATGAGTTGCGCTGCCGCCAAGAAAGCCATGATTGGCAGGGGGTAGATCCCTCCACGGTGGCATTGATGCAGCGCTTAGCAGCATCACCCATGAGCGATCAGTAAACACTGGGCCGAACGGGTGCAGCGCATCACGGCGCTGGCTTAATTTAGTACCAACAACAAAGGCCGCATAAGCGGCCTTTGTTGTTGGTTGCAAGGCCAAAGCGCTAAGGCTTTGGCAAGTAGCAAGGCAATTACATGCCCATGCCGCCCATACCACCCATGCCGCCCATGTCAGGCATAGCAGGAGCGCCTTCAGCCTTAGGAGCTTCGGCAATCATGCACTCGGTGGTCAACAGCAGCGAAGCCACGGAAGCAGCGTTTTGCAAAGCTGTGCGAGTCACCTTGGTGGGGTCCAGGATACCCATTTCCAGCATGTCGCCGTAGGTGTCGTTGGCAGCGTTGAAGCCGAAGTTGCCTTGGCCCTTCAACACTTCGTTCACGACCACCGAAGGCTCGCCGCCGGCGTTGGCCACGATTTCGCGCAGAGGCGCTTCGACTGCGGCCAGCACCAGCTTGATGCCAGCATCTTGCTCAACGTTGCCAGTCTTCAGGTCGCCCACAGCTTGCTTGGCGCGCAGCAGAGCCACACCGCCACCAGCCACGATGCCTTCTTCCACAGCAGCGCGGGTAGCGTGCAGCGCGTCTTCCACGCGTGCCTTCTTTTCCTTCATTTCGACTTCGGTCGCAGCGCCCACCTTGATCACGGCAACGCCACCAGCCAGCTTGGCCACGCGCTCTTGCAGCTTTTCGCGATCGTAGTCAGAAGTGGCTTCTTCGATCTGGATGCGGATTTGCTTCACGCGGGCTTCGATTTCGTCGGCCTTGCCAGCACCGTCGATGATGGTGGTGTTTTCCTTGCCGATTTCCACACGAGCAGCTTGGCCCAGGTCTTCCAAAGTCACCTTGTCCAGAGTCAGGCCCACTTCTTCAGCGATCACCTTGCCGCCAGTCAAGATAGCGATGTCTTCCAGCATGGCCTTGCGACGGTCGCCGAAGCCAGGAGCCTTCACAGCCACCACCTTCAGTACGCCACGGATGGTGTTGACCACCAAGGTTGCCAGCGCTTCGCCTTCGACGTCTTCCGCAATGATCAGCAGAGGACGGCCAGCCTTGGCCACTTGCTCCAGAGTAGGCAGCAGGTCGCGGATGTTGCTGATCTTCTTGTCAAACAGCAGTACAAAGGGGTTGTCCAGAATTGCAGCTTGCTTTTCAGGATTGTTGATGAAGTAAGGCGACAGGTAACCGCGGTCGAATTGCATGCCTTCCACGACATCCAGTTCGTTGGCCAGGCTCTTGCCTTCTTCCACAGTGATCACGCCTTCCTTGCCAACCTTGTCCATGGCTTGGGCGATGATTTCACCCACGTCAGCGTCAGAGTTGGCAGAAATCGTACCCACTTGGGCGATTTCCTTGGAAGTGGTGGTGGCCTTGGACTGGGCCTTCAGTTGCTCAACCAGAGCAGCCACAGCCTTGTCGATACCGCGCTTCAGGTCCATGGGGTTCAGACCTGCGGCCACGTACTTGGAGCCTTCGCGCACGATGGCTTGGGCCAGCACAGTAGCGGTTGTGGTGCCGTCACCAGCGATGTCGTTGGTCTTGGAAGCCACTTCCTTGACCAGCTGAGCGCCCATGTTCTGCAGCTTGTCCTTCAGTTCCACTTCCTTGGCCACGGACACGCCGTCCTTGGTCACGGTGGGGGCGCCGAAGGAGCGCTCCAGCACTACGTTGCGGCCCTTAGGACCCAAAGTCACCTTCACAGCGTTAGCCAGAATGTTCACGCCTTCAACCATGCGGGCGCGTGCTTCGCCGCCGAATACTACGTCTTTAGCTGCCATTTCAATTCTCCGAATTCAGTACAAAAAGTGGGATGGGTGAAAAGTGGTGATTACTTCTCGACAACCGCGAACAGGTCGTCTTCCTTCATCACCAGCAGTTCTTCGCCATCCACCTTCACGGTTTGGCCAGAGTACTTGCCAAACAGCACGCGGTCGCCGACCTGCACGTTCAGAGCGATTTGTTCGCCCTTGTCATTGCGCTTGCCAGGGCCCACTGCCAGCACTTCGCCTTGGTCAGGCTTTTCTGCAGCGTTGTCAGGGATAAAGATGCCCGAAGCTGTTTTGGTTTCGTTCTCAAGGCGCTTGACGATCACGCGGTCGTGCAGAGGACGCAGGTTCATAACATCTCCTAGATATCAATCAACAAGGTGAAAAATTCATGCCAGCGAGTTCGCACAGGCCAGCAGTAAATGGAGCGGGTTGAGATGCTGTTAGCACTCAACCTCGTCGAGTGCTAATAATAAGGTAAAAATTTTTGCTTTCAAGAGGTAGGGCATGCAAGAAATGCGTCTTGCCGGGTTCTCCCGAGGGCATGCGCATCAAAAAAAGGGCCTTGCGGCCCTTGTTGGTGGGGTGCAGCGCTTCAGCCCTGCTGCTTTTGTGCTTTGCGTCCAGAGGCGCTGCCTTGCTGCTGATTGCTCGCAGAGCTGGAGGAAGCTCCGGCCTGCTTGCTCTTGCCTGATTGCTGCTGTTGCTGCTTTTCAGCAGCAGCTTCGTTGGTAGCCCCTTGCTGGTTGGGCGACTTTTTGCTGGAACCGGCTTGGTTTTGAGACTTCATGACCTTCACTCCATCGTACAAACATTGGCGAGCCGCAAGCCCCCATGGCTTGCGTAGAAGTAATGCTCACTTTTTCATTGAAGCTAAGGTGTAGTCCAACATCTACTAGGTGAATTTAATAAGTAAGCGTTTGCAAACATATTGTGATTGCAGTGTCTCACCGCTTTAAATCATGGTTCAGTTGCCAGCTTGAAGAATTGTGAGAACCAGCAGCTAAGCCTTGCTGGATTGCGCCAAGGCGTGCAGCGCATCACCTGTCATGCGGTAGCGAATCCATTCCGATTGGGGCTTGGCGCCCAAGCTGTCATAGAACTCGATGGAAGGCGTATTCCAGTCCAGCACGCTCCATTCAAAGCGGCCGCAGTCGTTGTCCACGGCAATTTGCGCCAAGTGGCTCAACAATGCTTTGCCAGCGCCCTTGCCGCGGTGTTCGGGCGAGATATACAGGTCTTCCAAGTACAGGCCATGCTGGCCTTGCCAGGTCGAGTAGTTAAAGAAGTACACCGCAAAGCCCACAGGCGTGTCGCCATCCAGGCAGATCAGGCCAAAGACCTTGGGATTGTCAGCAAACAACGTGCGGTGGACGTGGGCCGGAGTGGCCAGCACTTCGTGCTCGGCCTTTTCGTAAATCGCCAGCTCGCGCACAAAGTGCAAGATCAGGTCGGTGTCTTCAATCGTGGCAGGGCGGATGGTCAATGCAGACATGGCAATCTCAAACAATCAAGGCAGTGCAGGAACAGGGCCTGCACCAAAACGTGCAAAGCAGCAGCGCAGCACGTGGAAATGGTCTTCAAACATCTGGCTTTCCATCGCGGCCAGCTCGCTCAAAGGCACCCAGCGTGCGTGCGCTGCGTCATCGCCAGCTTGCACGGCAGGTAAGCGCGTGCCGGGCAGATGGAAAACAAACACATGGGTGATGGTGCGCCCGCGCAGGCTGCGGTCGGGGTGGTCAAAAACTTCAGTGCCTTGCCAAGCCGTACGCAGTTCAGTGTCAGCTAGGGCTAAACCCGTTTCTTCGTCGAGTTCGCGCAGGCACGACTGCCACAAGGTGTCGCGCGGCTCGACAAAGCCACCAGGCAATGCCCACAGGCCTTGGCCCGGCGCATGGCCGCGCTGGATCAGCAGCACATGGCCGTGGCACAGCAGCAAGCCGTCCACCGTCACAAAAACTGGAGGATAAGGGGCGCTGGACCACGCAGCTTGGTAGCCCGCAATCATGCGCCACTCGGCACGCATGGCGTCGTAATCGGACGTGGTTTGCCACTGGCGCAGCCACTGCGCGGTGGAGGGGGGCAGCAACTGATCCAACTGCGCCCACATGGCATCGTGGGGCAGGTTGTGCAGATTCCAGTAGACCTCGCGGGTGGGCGTGCCGTCGAAATTGCCTTGGCGTGGCAAGCTTAGCAATTCCCAGTCCGGGAAACGTGCCAAATAGCTGCTGCTGGCGTCTTTGAAATGGCCGACCAAGGCCACGCGCGCACCGTGAGGCACTTGCGATTGCACCGCCGCCATGACAGCTTGTACCCAGCGCGGCTCGTCGTAATAGTCGCGCACCGGCACACAGCGTACGCGCGCCGCATCTTCGGGCGGCAAGCTGCCCAAAATCAATGCCTGGCGCTCTTGCCACGTGAATGGGTTTTTGGGGCTGCGCGCTTGGAAGGCACTACCCAGCACAACTACCACCTGCGTAGCAGCTGCCAGTGCCTGTTGCAGCAGTGCCTGGTGACCGAGGTGAAAAGGCTGAAAGCGCCCGATCAGGACGGCGGTGTGGGGAGCAGATTCAGACAAGGCCATGATGGAAATGAGAGCTTAATCCCAGTGTGTAGCTTGGTTTTCAAAATGTTTTGTATCTGAAAACCTGATGAATCAAAGGCTGACAGCTCACTTTATAGATGTTCTGAAGCATCTGGGATGCCAAACACCTGGCGCAAATAGGCCAGATAGGTTTCGTCATCGCACATGGTTTTGCCCGGCGTGTCTGAAATCTTGGCCACCGGTTGCCCATTGGCGCGCACCAGTTTCATGACGATGTTCAGCGGCGTCAGGCCGACATCGTTGGTGAGATTGGTGCCAATGCCAAAGCCTAGCTGGATGTGCGGCGCAAAGTAACGCCACAGCTCCAGTGCTTTGTCGAGGTTCAGACCATCCGAGAACACCAAGCGCTTGGTGTGCGGATTGATGCGCAGCTTGCGATAGTGGGCCAGCGCTTGGTCGCCCCAGTCGAACGGATCGCCGGAGTCGTGGCGCAGGCCATCAAACAACTTGGCAAAGTACAGGTCAAAGTCTTCCAGAAAGGCGCGCATGCCCACGGTGTCGGTCAGGGCGATGCCCAAGTCGCCGCGGTACTCTTGCACCCAGTCTTCCAGCGCAGCTTTTTGAAAGTCGCGCAGCCGCACGCCCAGGGACTGAAAACTTTGCAGGTACTCGTGCGCCATGGTGCCAATGGGCACAATGTTCAGCTCTTTGGCCAGCAGCACGCTGGAGGTGCCTTTGAACCACTGTGGCACTTCGCGCGTGAGTGTGCTGACCACTTCGCGGTGCCAGGATTCAGAAAATCGACGGCGCAGTCCAAAGTCCGAAACTTCAAAAGGATGAGCTTGCACCGCTTCGTCTTTGAGGGCGCGCATCTGCGCAATCTTGGCTTGCAGCCGTGTACGGCCCTCATCAAGCGTGCTGGCGGTCTGCAGGCGGCGAAAGTACAGCTCGTTGACGATGGACAGCACATGGATTTCAAAACCCATGACATGCACTTGTGGCCCGTGGGCTTCGATGCTCAGCCCACCTTCAGGCGTGGCCTGCACGCGAATGAAATCGCGCTGAAACTGAAACAGCCGCAAAAAGTCGATGAAGTCGCTTTTGATATAGCGCAGCTCACCCACGTATTCGAGCTCCTGCGGCGTAAAGCGCAGCTGGCACAAGTGGTCTAGCTCGGCGTTGACCTCATCGACCAACTCCGCCAGCGGATAGGCCGTGGCGTTGCGGCAGGCAAAGCGGTATTCCGCCTGCGTTTGCGGATGGCGGTGCAGCATGGCCTGCCACATGGTGAACTTGTACAGATCGGTGTCGAGCAGGCTGTGGATCAAAGACATGGTGGTGCGGGCAATGGCTTAGTGCATGCCGGTGTGCAACAAAATGGGTGCAAGTGTAGAAGCTTGGCAGCCTCTGCAAACAAAAGGGCTGCCGCAGCAGCCCCACAAAGCAGCGCGCAACACCGCCTATTTCATGATCTTGCGTGCAGCGCCCACACCCATGACGGCCAAAATCACAAACACCACGGCCAGCACCAAGAACAGCACAAACAAAATCTTGGCAATGCCTGCCGAGCCTGCGGCGATGCCGGTAAATCCCATGGCCCCGGCAATCAGGGAAATGATGGCAAAAATGATGGCGTATTTGAGCATGTCAACCTCTCCTATGTTCTCAAGCGATACCGCAGCCATCATGGCGTGCTGCGAAACACGCAGGCGTCAGCCGTTCGCGGTGGGAATCTGTAGGAGTGCGGTAGCAGGCCAAGACGCACAACAGCCCGCAC
>JBJEZV010000134.1:2977-12889 GCA_051887595.1 Comamonas sp. | reverse complement strand
GTGATGGGCATCTTCCCCGCCAACCGTGTGGGCGATGACATCGTGTTCTACACCGGTGAATCACGCACCCAAGTGCTGAGCACTTGGTACGGCATGCGCCAGCAAACAGAAAAGCAGGCCGTGGACGGCCCGGATGGCCGGCCCGTCATGCGCCCCAGCCGCTGCCTGAGCGACTTTGTGGCCCCTGTGGGCGTGGCAGACTACGCCGGCATGTTTGCCGTCACGGCAGGCATTGGTGCAGAGAAAAAGGACAAGGAATTTGAAGCCGCGCTGGACGACTACAGCGGCATCATGTTCAAGGCCCTGGCCGACCGCTTGGCCGAAGCCTTTGCCGAATGCTTGCACGCCCGCGTGCGCAAGGATTTGTGGGGCTATGCGGTCGATGAGAACCTCAGCAACGAGGAACTCATCAAAGAGCAGTACAAGGGCATCCGCCCTGCCCCTGGCTACCCTGCTTGCCCCGACCATACGGCCAAGATCGACCTGTTTAAGGTGCTACAAGCCGAAGAAATCGGTATGACGTTGACCGAGAGCTTGGCCATGAACCCCGCTTCAAGCGTGAGCGGTTTCTACATTGGCAATCCCGGTGCGACCTATTTCAATGTGGGCCAGATCGGCGAAGATCAGTTGGCCGACATGGCCCAGCGTCGCGGTATGGACATCGAGCAACTACGCCGCTTCTTGGCGCCGAATTTGGGTTGATCGCACCTTTCACTCTATCGCACGAGGCCACGCAATGCGTCGCCTTTTTTCTATTCAGAATGGGCCAATTTCTATCCAAAAATCTGTCTTATGAATGCGTAAGAGATTGAAAAACATGGCTGGCATAAAGAATTTTTCTATTCAATAATCTATTCATTTTTCTATTCAACCCCTGGGCCATGTCCAACGCCACGTCTGAGTTGATGCAGTCCATGCTGCGTGTCCTGCGCCAGCAGGGGCAGCCGCTGCGCAGCGCGCAATTGCAGGAACAACTGCAAGTGAGCCAGCCTACGGCATCGCGTGCCCTGGCGGCGCTGGTGCAAAGCGGGGAGGTGGTCAAGCTGGGCCAAGGCCGCAACCAGCATTACGCGTTGCCGCGCCGAGTATTCGGTGTGGAACAAGCCGTCCCCGTGACGTCTGTCGATGCCGCAGGCCGCGTGCAGACGTGCGGCACATTGCAGGCCTTGCAAGGTGATGGCTACTGGGTGGACGGCGAGGAGCTGCGTGCCATGCTGGGCGGGGGACAGTATTTCGACAGGCTGCCGTGGTTGATTCAGGATATGCGTCCCCAAGGCTTTCTGGGGCGCAGCTTTGCCAAGCAACACATGGGTCAAGCTTTAGGCAGCGATCCACGGCAGTGGAGCAATGACGATGTGCTGCGAGCAATTAGCCAGTTCGGGGATGACTTGCCGGGCAATCTGATTGTGGGAGAGGCTGCTCTACAGCGCTATTTGCAGCGGGCGGGGCAGGGGCTACCGGTTGCTGCGCCCAGCGACTATCCCACACTGGCGGAAGACGCTATGAAAGGGGCGGTGCCAGGCTCCAGTGCAGGCGGAGAGCAGCCCAAGTTCTGCTGTTTGGACCATGAAGGCCGAAGCTGGGTGGTGAAGTTTTCGTCTGCTGAGTTGAATCCTGTTGCCGAACGCGTACGTAAGTTGCTGCGTTGCGAGCATTTGGCGCTGGAAACTTTGCGTGCCGCCGGGCATCTTGCAGCGCGTACGCACCTGCATGAACTGCAAGGGCGGGTGTTTCTGGCTGCAGAGCGTTTTGATCGTCCTGAGTCTGATTTATTGGGGCAGGCTCCGGGCCGTATTGGCATGGTCTCGCTGGAATCATTCAATGCAGAGTTTGTCGGCACGGTCGATCAATGGTCCAAAACCGCACAGCGCTTGCAAGACCAGGGGCTCATGAGCACAGACGATGCGCAGCGCCTCAAGCTCTGGGACGCGTTTGGGCAGCTGATTGCCAACACCGACAGGCATTACGGCAATGTCTCCTTGCTGTGGAATGGCAAGCGCTGGGCATTGGCGCCGTGCTACGACATGCTACCCATGCGATTTATGCCGGTGCAGGGTGAGGTGCCGATGTGGGAATGGAATATGGAGGAGGTGCAGCCTTCCGCCGCGGTGCTGCCGGTGTGGGAAGAGGCGAAGAAGCTGGCGAAGCAGTTCTGGATGGAAGTCGACGCCATGGCGTAATGCGGTGCGATATCGCCGTACGCTGTGGCATGGATGTAGAGCAACAGAGCCGCTTCTTGTGCTGCATTGGGGGAGGTTAACCCAGACGTAAAAAAGGCCGCGTAACGGTAAGGCCAGTCCTTAACTGACGGGCATTTTTTCTTTGGGTACTTACTTCGCGTTCTTTTGACCGCAGTCCAGAGCGACCAAGATTGAAAGGGAGCCAACACTTCGCACGTGAACGGAGAGAATGACAAACACCACAAGCCGACCGACGGTGAAAACAACTTTTCATGGCGGTTCAAGTGGCAAAGCGTCACAGCACTTTGAGGAGTCACTGAGAGGCTGCCATGAAAAGTTGTTTGCAGCCTCTGCCTGCTCCCTCTTAATTCATGATGCGCAAATTGGCGCGTTCGTCGTGGTGACCAGAGGTGCTGAGGATGCGCTGACCTTGCGTGTCCACGACCACGAATCGGGTGGGATCTTGTGGATCGCGTTGGGCTTTGAGCTCGAGCACCATCGCCTTACCGTCGCGGATGATGGTAGCGGCGGCTTCGGACGACTGGGGAGAAAAAATCAAACACGTGTGTCCCGTCAAACCGTATTGGGCACATTGGGAATTGCCATAGATTTTGGCGGGATGGCCCTGGTACACCACTTCGGTGCCTGGCGGGAACAGCAAGGTGTCGGGCAGGCGATCATCGTCCCAACATCCACTCAAGCTGCTCATCGCTAATACGCTGGCGGCCACTGAAATTTTTCGCATAAGCATGTCTCTGACGCTGCCGCCCCGTGGGTACGGTGTGAGCCATGATGTGACAAGCCCACAGGTGTCGCAGCACCCTCCTCAGGGCAGCATCGTAACGGCGAAAACGCTGAATGTGAAAAATTGTTGAATGGGGCAGGCAACGCGTAAGCGGCCTGATGGACTAAAGTGGCTGCAGAGTAGGTCTTGGACTACGCATGCACAAAGAGAAAAGCAGGAGATTAATACTGGATTAATCGGTTAAGGCGTGTGGAAAGAATTATGTGCGTTGATTTTTTGCACCTAGATGGTGATTGATTTACCCATTTTGGGGATTCGCAATAAATAGGGTTTTCATTATTATAGAAAACCCTATAAACGAAACTTATCCATCTAAAATGGCCATTTACTGGGCAATGACCATATTCGCGTAGCGATCGTGTTGCCCGGTTGTGCTGAGCAAACGATGCCCCTGATCGTCCATCACCACATAACGCACGGGATCTTGTGGATCACGACGGGCAATCAGCTCAACTTCTTTTGAGATGTTAGTGCTTACTATGACGCCTTTGGCCTTGGGGTCGTGCGGAGAGAAGATCAGGCAGGTGCTGCCAGTCAGCTGGCCTTGGGCGCATTGGGAGGTGCCATAGAGCTTGGCAGGCTGGCCCTTGAATTCAATATCGACACCGGGCGGAAACTTCAGCGTCTCTGAAATGGTGTGTTGTTCCAAACATGCCGTCAGAGACAAAGCAGCAAGCGAGGCGAAGACAGCGAGCTTCATTTGGATAACCAATAGTAAATAACGCAGTGGACACCGCACTTAGCGGCATCAAGATAGAGTGACGCAAAAGTTTATCTTTTGATTTAGAACTAAAACAACCGTTAATAGGGCAGTTCGTTAGTTGTTAACAATTGTTTAGATGTCAGCGGCGTCTTACATTGCTAATAGGGGGCAAATACCTAAATCGGTGCGGAAGTTCAACGCGGTCAAGGCTGGGGGCGTCATGTCATAGTCCCCGAATTGCCTGAAGAGAGCGTCAAGATTGATGAGGTAACAGAGCCATGCAGCAGCGAAGTGCAGCTGTGCATGCGCTCTTTGTTACCTCCTACTGCGATGAGGTTTGCTGCGCCATCACGTCCAAAACCGCAAGTGGCCAGTCGTGCAGCCAGCCAGCCGCAGCGACGCTGAGCCACTCGTGCAATTCCCAATCGCCTAAGGCAGCAGGCAAGGGCAAATGCCATTCCTGCGCGCCTCGTGCACAGACGACACGCTGATCGCGTACAAAAGCTATGCCGCCTTGAACGCGTCGGTGTGCTTGCAAAATGGGGTGGAATTCATCAGGGTGTACCCACACGACATTGCCAAGACATGTCAGCGCCAGCGATTCCAGCGAGGGTGATCCTGGCACCACAATGGCCGAACCACCTTGGCGCACGCTTGCGATTTGGGCGGCCAGCACACGTTGCTGCAGGGCAGGTTCCATGTCGCTGGCATGGGGGTGAATGATGGCCAGATCGCATTGCGAATAGGGCCAGCCCCACTCCAGGCACTGCTGCATATCTTGGGCAAGCACAGCGGCCTGAACGGCGCGGTGCATCAGCACGCGTTGGGCGGCGGATGGCGCCGCATTCTTTGACAAGGGCAGCAAGCTGCCTTCCACCCACATGTGCTGCGCGCTGGCGCAACCCACGCATAGCCCGAGAGATTGCTGCCATGCACTTAAGGCATGTGCTATGCGCTTGCCAGCAGCTTCTGAAGCCAGGACGGCGGTGAGTGGAATACGACCATCATCGGGCTGCGGAAACAGGTGCTGGCAAATGGCTTCGCCCACAGCGCGGGCTTGACCATGTACAGGGTGCAAATGCATGAGCAGGCTGGGGCCTGCATTCACTTCCACAATGGCACCTTGTTGCGCCAAGAGCGGCTGCCGAATGTCCTGGACCACCAGATCGATGCCTGCGATATTGAGTCCAATAGTGCGCGCGGCCATGATGGCGTGGTGCGCAATATCTGGGTGCACTTCGTCCGTGCAGTCCACTGTCAAATTGCCTGTGCGTAACAGTACAACCTGTTCGCCTGCGGCGGGGATGGACTGCGGGGTCATGCCTTGGCGCTTGAGCTCAGCCAGTACTTTGGCGTTGCGACCCAACTCGATGCGCTCGATCGTCATGTCCACCAGACAGCGTGGGTGCTGATTGATCTGGGCTTCCACCAGTTGTTCAATGTTGGCGCAGCCATCGCCACGCACGCTCAGTGTCTCGCCGCGCGTAGCCGCGATCACCTTTTGGCCCACCACCAAAATCCGGTGCTCATCGCCCACGATGTAGCGCTCCACCATGACCTGAGAGCCCTCACGCTTGGCCAAATACCAGGCTGCCTCAATCGAGGCCTGATCGGAAAGATCCAGGCTAACGCCCCGTGCACGGTTGCCGTCCAGTGGTTTGACCACGACTGGCAGGCCCATGTTTTGCGCCATTTGCCATGCCTGTGCAGGAGATGCAGCCAGCTCACCTTGTGGCGTGGGAATGCCGGCGTAACCTAACAAACGTTTGGTGAGCGACTTGTTGGCAGCAATGTCTTGGCCGATGGCACTCGTGCCATCACTTTCTGCCGTCCAAATGCGTTGCTGCGCGGCCCCCATGCCGAGCTGCACCAAATTGCCTTTGGGAAAAAGTCGAAATGCTGGCAAATGCCGCTGCAGCGCGGCATTGGCAATACAGGCAGTGCTGGGGCCAAGGCATTCTTCGTCGACCGTGTGGCGAATGCGGGCCAGCGCCAGTGGCCAGTGTTGGGCGCGTTGCTCAAGCGTGAGGTACAGCTGCTCAAGCGCTTGCTGCAAGACCACGCGACCCAGCGCAGCATCACTGGCTTCCAGCACCACAGTGCCGCGTCCGTTGTAGTGCGGCGCAGTGCTACAGATACGTGCTGGCAGCCCTATGGCCTGCAGCAAGGCGCGCAAGCTGGATTCCAGCTGCGGCCATTGGTGATCGTCCATGTCCAAGAGTGAGGCTTCAAAGACAGGATGAGCGCTCCAGACATTAGGCCCTTCCCAATGGCGCGTGCGCAGCATATGGGCTTGTTGGCAGGCTTGGGCCTTTTCGTGGGACTTAAAAGAAGCATTGAAGACGCGCATGGGCACACCTACAAAAGTATGGGTTCAAACGCCGCGCGCAGACAGGCACAGCCAAAGTCAAAGCAATGACGCGCAGCAGGAGGGAAAAGACAGGAAGTTGGGCGTAGCAGTTAAGCCGTACGCCACGCAGTGAGCTAGAAGCGCAACCGAAGTTGCGGCCCATTCACGCGTTGCGGCAGGTGAATATTGGTCATGGGGTCTGTCCAAGCTGAGCCCACGTGCGCGGACTGCAAACTTGTATGCATAAGGGCCTGTGTGAAAAGTTTGTGCGATGCCGCAACTGCAAACGACCATATGTCGGGTGCAAGACCTTGTGCCATCGCACTATCGGCACAAGGGTTGTCCAGCTTAGCAGTCCGCTCGCGGCTTGGATAGTGGGGGGAGTGAGCAGTGTGAGAGATGCTTTGCGCCCTTGAGGCACCCAGCAGTGCGTGCAAGGCATACACTTTGTGATCGCCCGGTGTGGATGCCGGGCTGGGACATGCATGTATGAGCGCTTTGACTACCCGCCAGTGGCTTCAGACCCTGGTCGCTTTTGATACCACCAGCCGCAATTCCAACTTGCATCTGATCGAGCATGTGCGAGATGCCTTGCGCGCGCAGGGCGTGCAGGTGCAGTTGTTCGCATCGCCAGATGGCAACAAGTCGAACTTGTTTGCGACTTTGCCAGCGCAAGACGGAAGCACCGAAGGCGGCATTGCGCTTTCTGGTCATACCGATGTGGTGCCTGTCGACGGGCAGCAATGGGACACTGACCCATTCACCTTGACGGAGCGTGACGGCAAGCTCTTTGGTCGCGGCAGTTGTGACATGAAGGGCTTTATCGCAGCGGGTTTGGCTCTGGTGCCTGAGTTTTTGGCCATGCCGCGCAGCAAGCCGCTGCATTTCGCGTTGTCTTACGACGAAGAAGTGGGCTGTGTGGGCGCTCCCTTGATGTTGGAACAGCTCAAGCTGCAAGGCCAGCGTCTGGATGGCTGCATCGTGGGCGAGCCCACCAGCATGCAGCCTGTGGTGGCGCACAAGGGCATTAACGTGTGGCGCTGTAGGGTGCATGGCAAGTCAGCGCACTCATCGCTCACACCGCGCGGCACGAACGCGATTGAGTACGCTGCGCGGCTGATTTGTCGCATCCGTGATTTGGCAGATGCGTACAAGGCACAAGGGCCTTACGATGAATGTTTCGACGTGCCCTACACGACGATGACCACCAACCAGATTCAAGGCGGAATTGCGGTCAACACCATTCCAGAGTTGTGCGAATTTGCCTATGAATTCCGCAACCTGCCAGGCATGCAACCGGAAGGTATTCAGGCGCAGGTTGAAGCGTATGTACGCGATGAGTTGCTGCCGCGCATGCGCCGTGAATTTGCCGATGCACGCATCGATTTTGAGTCAGTGGCAGGGGCTCCGTCGTTTGACACCGCAGAGACCGAAGCGATCAGCCAGCTGGTACAGGCGCTGACCGGCGACCGTGAAAAGCGCAAAGTGGCCTATGCCACGGAGGCAGGCTTGTTCCAGTTGGCTGGCATTGCTACTGTGGTTTGTGGACCTGGTGCGATTGCCCAGGCCCACAAAGCCAATGAATACGTAGAGATTGCGCAACTGGATCGCTGCGAGACCTTCTTGCGCAAGCTGGCGCAGTCGCTGTAAAGCCCTGCTTTAAGGGAAGGCGGTCACACAAGGCACGGGGCTGCCGCTGGGCAAAGGGCTCGGATAGAGCTGCTGCACACAGTCCAGCCAAGCCTGCGCTGCGCGTGAGCGGTAGCCGCTGCGCCACATGAGCACCGCATCCCAGCTCATGCTCGGGCCCACCAGTGGCCGACTGGCCACGCGCTGCGGATCGTACTTGGCAATGACGTGTTCAAACATCACGGCAATGCCAATGTCGGCAGCCACCAAATCACCGATGAAATCCCAGTAGCGTGTTTGCAGCTGCACTTGGGGCGTAAACCCTGCTTCTGCACAGCGTGCCAGCACGGCCTCGTGCAGTGTGAAATCACTGGTGTAGAGCAAAAAAGGCAGACCTTGCAGCTCTTTCCAGCGCACGGCTTGCTGCTCATTGCGCACCCGGTGGCGTGCCATGGCTACGCGGGTTTTCTGGTGGGCAATGGTGTAGGTTTGCAGCTGCGGATCGGGGGCGTTGATGAGGCCCAGCGCCATGTCCAGCTTGCCTTCCAGCACCAGCTGGCGCTGCATGCGGGCACCAGATTCCTGCACGGTTAACGTCACCCCGGGATAACGCTGCTGAAACAGTGCGATCACGGGTGCCATGTAATGACCGGCCGTGGGCATGATCCCTACGCTCAGCTCGCCGCGCGCAATGCCATCGACTTCAGCGACCTCCTGGCGCAGCAACTGCGCCTGTGCGAGCAACTGCACGCCGCGCTCGTACACCACCTGGCCTGCATCGGTCAGTTGCACGCCTCGGCCATCGCGCAGCAGCAAAGGTCCACCCAATTCATCTTCGAGTTGCTTGACCATTTTGCTGATGGTCGGCTGGGTCACATGCACTTGCTGTGCGGCACGCGTAAAGCTATTGGTACGCACCACTTCTACAAAGTAGCGCAAGGCTCGCAAATCCATGGGAATGCCTTTTGGGAATGTTTGAAATGGAGATTATTCATTTTACGAATCTAGGTGTAAACCCTAGACTTCCAGCATGTTCTCCTTGATCGCCTCCGTTTCCAGCTTGTCTTTGCAACGCAGTTGGCTCAGCTTGCAGCACCTTTTCAAAGTGGTGTTGCAGGTAGTGGTGCTTTGCTGCATCTGGCTGAGCATGGATGTGTTGCGCCAGCATTTTGGCTGGAGCATGCCTGCTGGCTTGATCGGTTTTGGCCTGTTGGCGGTGGGCCTCTTTAGTGGCGTGATCAAGGTGCAGTGGCTCAAAGGCGGCACCAACTGGCTGTTGGCAGAAATGCTGTTGTTTTTCGTGCCAGCGGTGCTGGTGGTGACCGAATACCCCGAGCTGATCCAGCACCAGGGATTGCGGATTCTGGCCGTCATCATTGCCAGCACTTTGTGCGTGATGATGGTGACCGCGTGGGCCGTGGATCGCGTGTACCGCATGGAGCTGTGGTTGGCGCGTCGCCGTTCTTCACGCGGAGCTTGAAGCCATGCTGAGTCATGAAGCGATTGGCGTGCTGTCACTGGTGGTGACGGTGGGCTGCTATGCCATCAACAAACAGCTGTTTCGCAAATTCCCCACGCCCTTGCTGATGCCCATTGTGGCAACCCCTTTGGTGTTGATTGGATTGCTGTTGCTCACCCATGTGAGCTATCCCCAATACATCTCTCAAACACGCTGGCTGGCTTGGTTGCTGGGGCCTACTACCGTGGCTTTTGCGCTGCCCTTGTATGAGCACCGCGCCATGCTGCGCAAGCACTGGTTGTCGATTGCCACGGGCGTGCTGGTGGCCAGCACTGTCTCTATCACCACGACCGTATGGTTTGCCGAGTGGTTTGGCCTGAATGAAGAGCTGCAAAAAGGCTTGGCCGTGCGCTCGATCACCACGCCATTTGCCATTGAAGCCGAGCGCGTGCTTGGTGGCCCTACCGACTTGGCGGCACTGTTTGTGGTGATGACAGGCATTACCGGCATGCTGTTGGGAGAGGTGTTGTTGCGTCTCTTGCCACATGTGCGTAGCAAGCTGGCCACAGGTGCCATCTTGGGCGGTGCAGCGCATGGCACGGGCGTAGCCAAAGCCCGGCAATTTGGCGAAGTGCAGGCCGTTGTGGCCTCGCTGGTGATGATGATTGCGGGCGCCGTGAATGTGCTGGCAGCGCCGGTCGTGCGCCAGCTGTTTTTCTAAGCGAGCGCAGGCAACAGGCGAAGTGCAACAGGCGAAGTGCATGGGCCGACGGGTAGCCTTGCGCA
>JBJEZV010000134.1:0-2877 GCA_051887595.1 Comamonas sp. | reverse complement strand
GCAACAGGCGAAGTGCAACAGGCGAAGTGCATGGGCCGACGGGTAGCCTTGCGCACAGCGTGCGGTGTGCACTGACAGTCAATGACAAAGGCGGCGCGACACAATCGCTGCCATGCCCATTGCCTCCCCCTCCTTGCTCGACCGCGCCAAAGCGCTGCTTGCGCCCATTCAACCCTTGATCGATGCCGTTCAGCTGTGGCTCAGCGCCGATGGTCTGCGCATGAGCGCAGCCATGACGTTTTATGGCTTGTTGAGCTTGTCGCCGCTGGTGTTGCTGATCGTTGGCTTGCTGGGCTGGTGGATGGATCGCAGCGTGGTGGAAACCACCTTGCTCGACCAGGTG
The DNA here is from genome assembly GCA_051887595.1 of Comamonas sp. Lineage (GTDB taxonomy): Bacteria > Pseudomonadota > Gammaproteobacteria > Burkholderiales > Burkholderiaceae_C > Comamonas. The sequence continues at coordinate 2,534 of JBJEZV010000134.1, read as the reverse complement.
CAGTCCGTCATGGGCGAGCGCGGTGCCAGTGTGGTGCAGGGGGCGCTGGCCAGTGCACAGACGCCTTCGGAAGGGTTGATGGCGTCCATCGTCGCCTTTGTGTTGCTGCTCTCGGGCGCGACCGGGGTGTTTGTGGAGCTGCAAAACTCGCTCGATAAGCTGTGGAAGATTGGCAGCGACGATCCACCACCACCGCAAAAAGCCTGGTGGAAACTGGCCACGCTGCGCCTGCGCGGGCTGGCCTACATCCTGGTGATTGGCTTTTTGCTGTTGATCACCATGGCCTTGTCGACGGCTGTGAAGATGTTCACGCAATTGGCCGGCACGATGCTGGACATGGAGCCGCCTGGCTTGTTGATTACCGTCATCAACGAGACAGTCTCGCTGGCTGTGATTGCACTGCTGTTTGTGGGCCTGATGCGCATTGGCACAGGCAGTAAACCGCAGCTGCGGTATTTGGTGTCCGGAGGTTTGCTGGGCGCATTGCTCTTTGCTTTGAGCAAGCAAGGGCTGACGTGGTATTTGTCGACCGCCGCAGTGGTTTCTGCCTATGGCGCGGCAGGCTCGTTGGTGGTGGTGCTGATGTGGATTTATGTCACTTCCGCCATCTTGCTGCTGGGCGCCAGTTTTGCCAAGGCGCTGCAGCAGCGTGCCGATGCGCAAGCGCAAAAGGCTGTGCCTACAGTGGCCGGGGCAGAGCCGCAAACCAGCTTGCCGCGTTCACCCCTCAGTGCCCAAGCGGCACAGCACTGGCCGGAGATTTAAGCGCGGCCGCCCGATCTGCGCCTGCGCTCAAGCTTGGGTGATGGTGGCGTCGATGGCCGCCAGCATTTTCAGGGCGCTACCGTGTACGCCGTTGGGAAAGCGGTTGCTCCATTCATGCTCTGCCAAGGGATGGATGCTGCAGCTGTCGGGCAGCGGTGCTTGCGCATCCAGCAAAGCGTGCATGCGGGGCACGAATACCCATTGCAGCCATTGCTCGATTTGCAAGGTGTCGTACATGAACGGCATGGTCGAGGCCATGGCTTCGGGCGAGGGCGCCTGTGCGCTCCACAAGGAAGCGGTGCGCATTTCGGCTTCCAGTTGCTGCAATTGTTGGCGCAAAGTGGTGTGTGTGTCGCTCATAAGCTGCATTGTGCGACGCTGGCGATGACCTGACAGGCGCATGCCATTGCACAGGCTATGCAAGGCGCAAAAACTATCAAAAACAAAGCTGCCAGCCTGTGTGCAGCAAGCTTTTCAATGTTCTAGGACTTTGAAAATCAATACTGACACTGGCTGGCAGCTATGCAAAACGCTTTGCAGCGTTGAAATAGGGCGTGTGCGGCGCTTATTTTTCGACGAAAGCGCGCTCAATCACAAAGTCGCCGGGTGTGGTGGTGTTGCCTTCCTTGAAGCCACGCTCTTCCATCATCACCTTCAACTCGGCCAGCATGGCAGGGCTGCCGCACAGCATGACGCGGTCAGTTTCAGGGTTGAGTGCAGGCAGGCCCAGGCACTGGGGGAAGGTGCCGTTGTTGATCAAGTCCGTGATGCGGCCTTGGTTGCGGAAGGGCTCGCGCGTGACGGTGGGGTAGTAGTGCAGCTTGCCCTGCACGATTTCGCCCAGGAATTCGTGCTCGAACAGGTCTTTTTCAAACAGTTCTTGGTAGGCCAGCTCTTTGACTTCGCGCACACCGTGCACGACCACGACGTTGTCAAACTTTTCGTAGGTCTCGGGGTCACGCGCTACCGACAACCAAGGGGCCAGGCCCGTGCCAGTGCCAATCAAATACAGGTTCTTGCCGGGCAGCAGATAGTCGATCAGCAGCGTGCCTGTGGGCTTCTTGCCGACGATGATGGTGTCGCCCACTTGGATGTGCTGCAAACGCGAAGTCAGCGGGCCGTCTTCGACCTTGATCGACAAAAACTCCAGGTGCTCTTCGTAGTTGGGGCTGGCAATCGAGTAAGCGCGCAGCAGGTTTTTGCCGTCCACCTTCAGGCCAATCATGGTGAAGTGGCCGTTGGAAAAACGCAGCGAAGTGTCACGGGTGGTGGTGAAGGAAAACAGGCGGTCGGTCCAGTGGTGCACGGACAGGACGCGTTCTTCGAGAAAAGCACTCATGATGGAAAGACTGGTAAGCGGGCGGGCACAGACTGGCCCAGAAACAGGCGCCCGGTGGCGGAAACCCGCTGATCCAGTGCGAGCATGCACTGCGCGGGTTTGTGGCGGCCGGCGGCCAAGCGGCTAAACACGCTATTGTCCGGCAAATGGCGAAATTCCGGTGGGCTTTGCGGCCAAGCCTTGAGATGGATTAGTGATAAGCACCTGCACCATGGGTTGTAAGACCCACCAACACAACCCTTGATACGTCGTTGCTTCGCCTTGTCGTACGCAAGTACTGCCTGCGGCTTCGCGCCTCGTCTCAAACGCAAACCTACAGTTTGCTGGGTAGTGTTAGAGGGTCTAAGCAGGCGCTTGTCCCTGCGGATTACGCAAAAGCCGTGGCTTGCAAACTGGGGCGCTGCTCGGCTTGCTGCAGCCACTGCCACAG
>JBJEZV010000133.1:0-12909 GCA_051887595.1 Comamonas sp. | reverse complement strand
GCCTGATCACAAAATGAATTCGTCATAAAAGAAAAGCCTCAAAAATGTAAAAAATTATGTGTGTGGTTTAAATGGTTTGGTAGTCGCAAAACTGAGAGACTATCTTGTCAATATCGCCACAATCGCAAATATCAATAGATAACATTTCATAGGGAAGCAAACATGGAGCTGGTGACTTGGAACACGCAATGGTGTTGCGGCGTAGATGGCGTCGTAGCGCCCGAGCGCATCATTGAAGGTGTGCAAGCCATGGGGGGCTGTGACGTGTTGTGCTTGCAAGAAGTGGCCATCAACTATCCGGGCTTGCGTGGCGAGCCTGGTGATCAGTTGGCCCAGTTGCAAGACTTGCTGCCGGACTGGCAGCTGTTTTTCGGCGCGGCAGTGGATGAGTTCACTTCTCAAGGGCGCCAGCAGTTTGGCAATCTGATTGCCACGCGCCTGCCCGTGCTGCAGGTGCAGCACCATCCTTTGCCTTACCCGGCCGATGACCAAGTCCGCAGCATGCCGCGCATGTGTACGGTGTTGACTGTGCAGGACCCTGAGCTGGGGCCTGTGCGTGTGTTGAATACCCATCTGGAATTTCATTCCAAACGCCAGCGCATGTCGCAAGCGCGTTTTTTGCGGCGCATGCATTTCGAGGCCTTGTCACAAACTATCTGGGCGCCGTTGCCTGCACAAGATGGCACGCCTTATCAGTCCAAGTCGCACACCAGCCACGCCATTTTGTGCGGCGATATGAACATCCGCGCCCAAGTCCCTGAGTACGAAGCCTTGTGCTCGAAGGCGGCCGTCATTGAGTGTCTGGACGCCGGTTGGCCCGAAAGCGTGGTGGGCGCGCGCTGGAGCGATGCATGGTGGGTGTTGCACCCCAATGAGCCGCAACCTGCGACGTTTTGCGTGCATGACACCACCTACGGTGAAGAAGCCTGCGCCAGCGACTATGTCTGGGTCAGCGACAGCCTGCGCCCGCTGGTGCGCAGCTTTGAAGTGGATAGCCAAACGCAGGCCTCTGACCACCAGCCTGTGCGCGTGGTGATCGGCAGCCGCCACTGAGACGGCCATGCTGTGGTGCTGGCGTAGGAGCCTGGTCGCCTGCGCTGCGGGCTTGCTGGCCTCGCTGGCGCATGCCATGCCCACGTTCGAGCAGGTGCGCAGCAGCTTTGCGCCCTCAGAAACCTGGGTGCACTCGCGCGAGGGCGAGGTGCTGCAACGCCTGCGCACCGACTTCCAAGTCCGTCGCGGCCAGTGGCTGTCCTTGCAAGACACGTCTGCTGCTTTGCGCTTGGCGTTGGTGGTCAGCGAAGACCAGCGTTTTTATGCCCATAGCGGCGTGGATTGGAAAGCAGTGTCTGCCGCTGCTTGGGGCAATCTCTGGAACCAGAAAACCCGAGGTGCCAGCACCTTGACCATGCAACTGGCGGGATTGCTGGATGCCGATGCACAGTCCCGACAGGCGCGGCGCAGCTTGGGTCAAAAAGTAGAACAGGCCTGGAGCGCCACCCAGCTGGAGCAGCATTGGCGCAAAGACCAAATTTTGGAGGCCTATCTCAACCTGGTGCCGTTTCGGGGCGAGTTGGTGGGCCTGGATGCGCTCAGCCGCAGCCTGTTTGGCAAAGCGGCGCATGGTTTGGATGGCATCGAGTCCGCCATTGCCGTCGCCTTGATCCGCGGCCCTAATGCCAGTCCTGCTGTGGTGGCGCAGCGGGCTTGCGGCGTGTGGCAGGCGGTGCAGGCTTGGCCGCAAGCCGTTGCGTCTGCACCAACGGCGTCTTGCAGCGCCTTGGACTGGCGCGTGGCACAGGCGTTGCGCGCGCGTCAATGGCCAGCGCAAGAAGGCATTGCGCCCCACTGGGCGCAGCGTGTGCTGCGAGAGCAGTCTTCCAGCACGGAGACAGTGCCCCAGCAGATCACCACCACCGTGAGTGCGCCCATCCAGCGGCTGGCGGTGGCTGCCGTGCAGCACCACCTGCGTGAGCTGCAAGGGCGCAATGTGGAAGATGCGGCAGCGGTGGTGCTGGACAACGCCAGTGGTCAGGTGCTGGCCTGGGTCGGCTCTTCGGGCAGCTTGAGCCAAGCAGAGCAAGTGGATGGCGTGCTGGCCTGGCGCCAGCCCGGCTCGACGCTCAAACCTTTTTTGTACGCCCAGGCGCTTGAGGAAGGGCGACTCACTGCAGCCTCGCTGCTGGAAGATTCACCGGCGCAGATTGCCACGCCTTCAGGGCTCTACATCCCGCAAAACTATGACCGCCGTTTCAAGGGCTGGGTCAGCGTGCGCGCGGCCTTGGGTGGATCGTTGAATGTGCCGGCCGTCAAAACCTTGGTGATGGTCACGCCGGACGCATTTTTTTCGCGGCTGCGCGCGCTGGGCATTCCCTTGCGTGAAAGCGGAGGGTATTACGGCTACAGCTTGGCCTTGGGTAGTGCGGAGATGCCTTTGCTGCACCTCACCAATGCCTACCGTGTGCTGGCCAACCAAGGCCGCTACACGCCCGTGGCTTTTGCCGCGCTGCCAAGCGCAGGCCAAGCCGTGGACAGCGAACGCCAGGTATTGGCTGCGTCTGCGGCCTTTATCGTTGGCGACATATTGGCCGATGCGCAGGCCCGCGCCAGCACCTTTGGGTTGGACAGTGTGCTGCGCACGCGGTTTTGGACGGCGGTGAAAACCGGCACCAGCAAAGACATGCGCGACAACTGGGCCATCGGCTGGTCTTCGCGCTACACCGTGGGGGTGTGGGTGGGCAATGCCTCGGGGCAGGCCATGCACCACGTCAGTGGCAGCAGCGGCGCTGCACCCATCTGGGCCGACATCATGGCAGGCTTGCACGCCCAGCACACGAGCACGGCGCCCGTGCCGCCGCAGGATGTGGTGGCCACGCAGTTGCGTTATGTGGGCGCTGCACCAGGCGCGACGGTCGAACCTGCCCGCCAAGAGTGGTTTGTGGCAGGAACGCAGCAAACGCGCATCCAGTGGTCGCAACCAGCCAAGCAGCGTGCGCAGGCATCGGCCACAGGCCTGCGCATCGTGCAGCCCAGCCACGGCAGCGTGCTGGCGCTGGACCCCGACATTCCACCGCAGCGGCAGCGTTTGCGACTGCAAGCCTCTAGCGGTGGCGGACAGTGGTGGATGGACGGAAAACGCATTGGCGCGGGGCAGCTGCAGTGGTGGTTTCCCATGCCCGGGCGCCATGTCTTGCAGCTGCGCGATGGGAACGGCGAGGTGCTCGATGAGGTGCGCATAGAGGTGCGCGGTGCAGGCCTGAAGGACGCAGCGCAAGCCGTGCGTTGAGGCCCTTTCGTGCGCGAAGGACGTAGGCAGCGCAAAAAGCTTCGCACGCCAGCCTGAGCGTAGCGCTACGATAAGCACTATCGCAAGCAAGAGGGATGGCTGACATGGCGGATTTGTCCAAAATAACCTGTATTGAAGACCTGCGCGTGGTGGCCCAGCGCCGCGTACCGCGCATGTTTTATGACTACGCGGATTCCGGCTCTTACACCCAAGGGACGTACCGTGCCAATGAGGACGAGTTTCAGAAAATCAAACTACGCCAGCGCGTAGCCGTCAACATGGAAGGCCGCACCACGCGCACGACCATGATTGGCCAAGAAGTGGCTATGCCCGTGGCGATTGCGCCTACGGGTTTGACGGGCATGCAGCACGCTGATGGAGAGATCCTGGCTGCACAAGCGGCCAAGGCTTTTGGCATTCCGTTCACGCTGTCGACCATGAGCATTTGCTCGCTCGAAGACATTGCCGCGCACACCGATCGCCACCCGTTTTGGTTCCAGCTGTACGTGATGCGCGACCGAGGGTTTATGGAGCGTTTGATCGACCGCGCCAAGGCCGCCAACTGCTCTGCGCTGCAGCTGACACTGGATTTGCAAATTCTGGGGCAGCGCCACAAAGATATTAAAAACGGCTTGTCGACGCCGCCCAAGCCCACGCTGCGCAACCTGCTGAATTTGGCCACCAAACCTTATTGGTGCTGGAACATGAGCAAGACCCAGCGGCGCAGTTTTGGCAATATCGTCGGCCACGTGGATGGTGTGGGTGATATGTCGTCGCTGGCCTCGTGGACGGCTGACCAGTTTGACCCCACCCTCAACTGGAATGATGTGGAGTGGATCAAAAAACGCTGGGGCGGCAAGCTGATCCTCAAAGGCATCATGGATGTCGAGGATGCACGCCTGGCAGCCCAGACGGGCGCCGATGCCTTGATCGTCAGCAACCACGGTGGGCGCCAACTGGACGGCGCACCCTCATCCATTGAAGCGCTGCCTGCCATCGCCCAAGCGGTGGGTAAAGACATTGAAGTGTGGATGGACGGCGGCATCCGCAGCGGCCAGGACGTGCTCAAAGCGCGTGCCTTGGGCGCGCAAGGCACATTGATTGGGCGCAGTTTTTTGTATGGCTTGGGCGCATTTGGCCAAGCGGGCGTGACACGTGCCTTGCAAATCATCCACAAAGAGCTGGACACCACCATGGCGTTTTGCGGTCACACAGACATCAACCGTGTGGGGCCAGAAATCCTGCTGCCCGGGACATTTCCGCGAGGCTTCTCTGACGCGCATTGACCGATGGACGGCGGTGTAAGCGGGGCGATGTCACCCTTCGTAGCCGCGCACGTCCTACAGCGTTCAAACGCTGGTTTTCCCTAAAGTGGTTCTATGTTGCCTTGCCGTGTGCCGGGCTGTGTAGAACTTTGCAAGGAGAACCAAGATGCTGGATAACCTGATTCGGGACGTGAGCGCGCGATGGGGCCTGGGCGACCAAGGTCGCCCCCTGACACAAATGCTGGTGGCTTATATGAGCAACCCTGCCACAGGCGGACTCAACGGCTTTTTGAACCGTTTCCGCGATGCAGGCATGGACTCCATGGTCAACAGCTGGGTGAGCAACCAAGCCACGCCCGAGCAGCCAACGGCCACACAAGTCGAATCGGTGCTGGGCAGCACCGACGGCTTTTTGCACCAAGCAGCGCAGCGTTTGGCCTTGCCGTTTGACAAGGTCGTGTCTGCAGTATCTGGCTTGCTGCCCGTGCTGGTCAGCCGCATGACGCCCGATGGCCGTGTTGACACAGCCTTGCCCGCAGAGTTTGACAGCTGGGCGCGCGACGGTGCAGGCTTTTGGGGTGCGGGCGCAGCAGCGGTGGGCGCCGCAGGTGTCGCAGGCGCTGCCGCATACAACCAACCACGCACCGTGCCACCGACGACAGGCACGACCCATACGCACTCCACGGTGCAAACGCCCATGCCCGTTGAGCGCAGCGGTGTGGGCAAGTGGTTGCCATGGTTGGCAGCGGCCTTGGTGGTGGTGCTGGGCGTGAGCTACTGCAGCAGCCGCGATGACACGCCAGCCGATACCAGCAACCTGAACGCGCCACCGGCAACCGCGCCGAGCGACAACGCGCCAGCCAGCACGATCACGCCACCTCCTGCAACAGACAACAGCAATTTGGCGCCCACAGCGCCTGATGCCAATACCAGCAGCACAGCGCCGCTGGTGCCTGGCAGCGGTGATGCTTCCAGTAACTCTGTAGGCAACACCACAAGCACAACAGATACGACCGGTACGCTGGGTACGACCGACAGCAATGCCTCTAGCAGCACGTCGTCAAGCACCACTAGCAGCAGCGATACGGCTGCCATGAATGTTGCTGCCCCCGATGGCGCGGGCGTGGTGGACGATATGCACAACGGCATGCCGGTGCTGCGCGTGTTTTTTGACACAGGCAAAACCGATGTGGCCAGCGAATTTGCCGACAAATCCAAGGCGCTGGTGGAGTTCCTCAAAGCCAACCCCGATGTGACGGCGTACGTATCGGGCTTTAATGACCCTACAGGTGATCCTGCTCGCAATGCCGAGCTGTCCAAGCAGCGTGCCGAAGCGGTCAAGGCTGCATTGGAATCTGCCGGTCTGGCAGCCGATCGTGCCGTGCTGGAAAAGCCTGCTGAAACCACCGACACCACAGGCAGCAATGCGTCTTCACGTCGCGTTGATGTGATGCTGCGTCGCTAATCGCCAACTGCGCGCGCACACGTTTTTTGGCGTGCGCTGTGCACCACAAACCAGACAGCTTGCTGTCTGGTTTTTTTGTGTCTGCGCGCTGTAGTTTGCAAGCTCACAGCGCATGGAAATTCATAGTTAGGAGCTACTTGCCAGCGTGCATAAAGGTTTTCAAAGTGTTTTGTATTGGAAAACCTGATGTTTAAAAGGCAAGCAGCTCCTTTTATGGATCAATGCATCGCCGCCTTGGTGTGCATGCGCATCGCTGCTGGCTGCGGCCACCATCGCCAATCTGCGCTGCGCAAGCGGCGGCCGTGTCGCTAAGCTGGCTGCTTTTGAGCGAGAAAACCAACAGCGTATGGCGACGGCAATGCAAGACTTGATGTGGTTGTGGGTGCCTTTCACCCTGTTTGCAGCCATGGCGCAGACGGTGCGCAACTCGGCCCAACGTTCCCTCACGCAACAAGTGGGCACGTTGTCGGCCACGCTGGTGCGCTTTTTGTTTGGTCTGCCGTTTGCCGCGGTGGTGCTGGCGCTGATCTATGTCGTGCCTGCGCAAACGCCAGACTTGCCCGAATTCAGCTGGACGTACCTGGGCTGGATCAGCGTGGGCGCGCTGTTTCAAGTGGCGGCCACAGCAGCTTTGCTGTTGGCCATGAAAGAGCGCAACTTTGCCGTGGCTGTGACGTTCTCCAAGACCGAAATTTTGCAGGTCGCTTTGTTTGCCGCGGTGCTGCTGCATGAGTTGCCTACGCCCATGGCTTGGCTGGCGATGCTGGTGGCCACCTTGGGGGTGCTGTTGCTGTCGCTGCCTCCGCGCGGTCAGCTGCTATCGGCCAAGGCGTGGCTGAGCAAGTCGGCGCTGTACGGGCTGCTGTGCGGTGCTTGCTTTGCCATCGCCGTTATCGGTTTTCGCGGCGCCGCGGTGGCGCTGGATGCGCCTACGCCCTGGATGTCGGGCGCCTGGGGCGTGTTGATTGCGCAGACGCTGCAGTCGCTGGTGCTAGGCGCTTGGATCAGCTGGAAAAACCCGCAAGGCCTTCGCCCGGTGTGGCGAGCTTGGCGCGTGTCGTTGCTGGCAGGCTCGATGGGCGCAGCCGCTTCACTGGCCTGGTTCACGGCCTATGCCATCCAAGATGCGGCTGCAGTACGCACCTTGGGCATGGTCGAGGTGGTGTTTAGCTACTTGGTCTCACGCCGCATCTTCAGTGAAACCTTCAGCACGGCGGAAAAACTGGGCATGGGGCTGATGGTGCTGGGCCTGGTGCTAATTTGCCTGCAAGGGGTTTGAAGTCGCCGCAACAATAAGGGGGTGAGCCCAACTCCCTTGCCCCGTCGCATTGCACACTTGGACATGGACGCTTTCTTTGCGTCGGTGGAGTTGCTGCGCTATCCGCAATTGCAGGGCTTGCCGGTGGTCATTGGTGGCAGCCGCCACACCCCGGAGCATGAAGCAGCCTTGATCGCTCGCTGGGGCGCATTGGAGGCAATTCCCCCAGAAGCCTTTCCGCGTTTGGGCCGGTATGTAGGGCGCGGCGTGATCACCACGGCCACGTATGCGGCACGGCAATTTGGTGTGGGCTCGGCCATGGGCATGATGAAGGCCGCTCGTCTGTGCCCGCAGGCCATCTTGCTGCCGATTGATTTTGCGCGGTATCGTGAATATTCACGGCGCTTCAAGCAAGTCATTCTGGACATGGCACCGCGCATGGAAGATCGTGGTGTGGATGAGGTCTATATTGATTTGACGGAAGTGCCCGGCGGTCAAGATGAAGGTGGTCGCGTGCTGGCGCAGCAGTTGCAAGACGCCATCTTCGCAGCCACTGGATTGACCTGTTCCGTGGGCGTGGCCCCCAACAAATTGCTGGCCAAAATGGCCAGCGAATTCAACAAGCCCAAAGGCATTTCCGTGGTCATGCCCGGCGATTTGGCGACCATGATCTGGCCGCTGCCGTGTCGCAAGATCAATGGCATTGGCCCCAAAGCAGAGGCTAAGCTGCAGGCCTTGGGGGTTCAAACCATTGGCGAGCTGGCGCAGCAAACCTTGCCATGGCTGACCCACCACTTTGGCAAGTCCTACGGTACATGGCTGCATGCGGCAGCGCATGGCCAAGACGACCGGCCCGTGGTCATGGACAGCGAGCCCGTGAGCATGAGCCGCGAAACCACCTTTGAGCGCGATCTGCATGCGGTGCACGACAAGCAGCAATTGGGAGCCATCTTCACGCGCCTGTGCGAACGCGTGGCCGAGGACTTGCAGCGCAAAGGCTATGCGGGTCGCACCATTGGCGTGAAGCTGCGCTATGCGAATTTCAAAAGCGTGACACGCGAGATCAGCATCGATCATTACGTCCAAGATGCGGCCACCATTCGGCTCGTGGCCGGGCAGTGCCTCAAGCGCGTGCCGCTGCAGCAAAGCATTCGCTTGCTGGGCGTGCGCGTCGGGGCCTTGGTCCACGCATCGCCCGATGCAGGCACGCAGTGGGTGGAAGCTGCAGTGCCTGCACGGCGCATGCCGGGCCGCAGCGATCCGTGGTCATTGCCGCTGTTTGATGAAGATGCCTTGACCTAAATCAAGTCGCTACTTTCAGCCTGCGGCAATCTAAGCAGGCGTAAAGCTGGCCCTGCGTGCACGAGAACATGTTTGCGTTTGTTTGAAATATTCCAAAGCGTGAACAAATGCAAAGGTGCTGTGCGATGATTGAACGTTAATTTTGCAGCTGGTGGTGGTCGATGAGGGGCCATCTTGGAGCACTACCAGTCGCTTTTGTGAGTTTGGAGATCTGCGTGCGAGCCAATTTCCCCGTTACCCAAAAAAACTACGATTTCCCGGGCGATGAACTGTTGGTGTCTGTCACCAATACCAAGGGTGAGATCACCCACTGCAATCCTGCCTTCGTACGGGTCAGCGGTTACGAATACGAGGAACTGATTGGTCAGCCGCACAACCTGATCCGCCATCCGGATATGCCAGCCGCCGCGTTCAAAGACATGTGGCGCACCATCGCCCATGGCTATCCGTGGACAGGCATTGTCAAAAACCGCCGCAAAAACGGCGACCACTATTGGGTGCGTGCCAACGTCACGCCCATCATGGAAGACGGCAAGCCCAAGGGCTATCTGTCGGTACGTACCAAGCCCAAGGCCGAAGATGTCCAGGCCGCCCAAGAGCTCTACGTTCGCATGAATGAGGAGGCCAAGGCGGGCCAAGAAACCATCCGTTTGCGCGGCGGTGAAGTCCGTGCGCTTGGCTGGCGTGGCTGGTGGGCGCAGCGTAACGATGTGGGTTTGGTGGCCCGCATGGTGTTAATGCTGGCACTGTTTGCTTGTCTTGCCATGGTGCCCGACGTCTTGGGCTGGCAAGGTGCGGCAGCATGGGGCGCGCGTCTTGCGGCCTTGGTGCTCGGGGGCGCATGGATCACGTGGCGCTTTAAGACGCGCTGCGTCGATGGGATTGACCAAGCCAATGCCTGGGCTGCCCAGATGGCCAGCTGTAACCTCAGCAGCGAAGTGCAGCACGACTACACCGGCACCATGGGCACTTTGATGGCGCGTATGCAGCAAATTCAGATCAATTTGCATGCGGTGGTGGGTGACGTGTTGACTGAGGTTCGAGGCCTGAACCAGATGTCCCAAGAGATTGCACACAGCAGTTTTGACTTGGCCAAGCGCACCGAGTCGCAAGCCTCCAGCCTGCAGCAAACGGCTTCTTCCATGGAAGAAATCGCGGGCACAGTGCTGCATACCGCCGATACGGCCCAGCAAATGGAGCAAGAAAGCAACCAGAGCAAGGCGGTGGTGAGCCGAAGTGGTCAAGCCATCTTGGAAGTGGGCGATGCGATGGAGAGCATTCGCCAGTCATCCACCCGCATGCGCGAGATCATTGGTGTGATCGAAAGCATTGCGTTCCAGACCAACTTGCTGGCGCTCAATGCTGCGGTGGAAGCTGCGCGTGCAGGCGAGCAAGGCCGTGGCTTTGCGGTGGTAGCGGGCGAGGTGCGCGCATTGGCGCAGCGCAGCGCCACAGCAGCCAAGGAAATTGGTGGCTTGATTAACAACACTGTCGATGGCATTAACGAAGGCAATGCGCGCATGCAATCGGCGGGCAAGACCATTGAAGGCACCATTGCTGCTGTGGAGCGCGTGAGCGATCTGGTGCACCAAATCAGCTTGGCCACGCGTGAGCAATCGTTGGGTATTGCGCAGGTGAATGAAGCCGTGGCTTCGCTGGATGCGATGACCCAGCAAAACGCCGCTTTGGTGGAGCAGTCCACCAGTTCGGCCGACTTGCTCTATATCAATGCGCAGCGCTTGCAACGGTCGGTGGCTTTCTTTAATTTGGCCTGAAGTGTCGTCTTCCTGCAAAAAGCAGCCTCCGGGCTGCTTTTTTTATACCCTTTTAGGCAGTGGACAAGGTTGGACACAGTCCAAGCTTGGTTAGCATGCAGGGATGCAAGTCTTGTTCATCATTTTGGCGGTGCTCGCTCTGCTGCTATGGGGTATTCGGAGTTGGCGTCCCAAAAAGCCGCTGCCCCCCGCTGTGCCTGCGCTGGCCAATGCTGGCCAGACCAGCGCTGCAGCAGAAACGCCGGCGCCTGAAACGGATGTGAAATTTCGCATGCAGGGCGAGCGCGGAGCGGGTGGCCCGATCTTTGGCGACGTGCTGTGCAGTGATGGCGTTTACTTGCCCCAAGTGTGGGAATCGGACTTTCACACCTCTTTTGATGGCCGCTGGATTCGCACAGGCTCTTATGGGGAATCCACGCCACGACTGATTGACCGCAAGACGCGGCGCTCCTGGTTGATGATGGTGCAAGAGGCCAGCGCGGTGGATGACCTGCACTGGCGGCTGCCCCGCTGGAGTGGCGACAGCGAAGGCGGTAACGGCGTTGCCGCGGAAGGTCACAGCCCCATGAGTGACGCCGCGTTCGATGCCTGGATGACCAAACATCTGAGCAAGCCCGCCCAGCCGCTTGTGGCGGTGTGTGATTTGTGGATCCCTGCCGATTGCGTGCCAGAGTCTGCGCAAGCCATACCCCCTGAACTGCCGCAGCCCGATGCCGCGGCTGTGCAGGTCAGTTTGCAGCGGCACTGGCCTGCCTCGCTGCGTGAGCTCAAACATCCTTTAGAGCCTTTGTTAGAGCCCCAGTGGCAGCTGATGCTCAATGGGCAAAGCCATTCGTGGATCTTGGATAGCAACACGCCCTTTGTCTGGCGTGGCGACGGGCAGGCCTTTGCATGCTACGGCTACCCCTTGATAGAAGGAGGGCGCAAAACGCCTTCCCGTTTGGGTGCCTGGAGCCAGGAACTGGGCGGTCAGCATTGGTCTTCGTGGATGCCCGAAGACCGCAAACCCTGGGCAGTCCAAGCGCCTGCGCTGGAAGACCAACATGAGCTGCACGCGCTGGCCTGGGACGGTGATGTGCTGCTGCAGCGCATGGAAATGGACAACCCCGAGCTCGATCGTTTGCATGACGGTCGCAGCATCAGTTGCAAAGGCCAGACGGTGCGCAGTGTGGCCAGTTTCCGCCCCGATGGTCGCTTCAAGACCCAGGCCTTGCCGGTGCGCCAGTTCCACTGGCGCCGCAACCTCTACAACCCCAGCCAGTGGCAGGCACAAAGCCAGCCTGTGGCCGGACAAAGCCTGGCGTGGACCTTGGTACACGACTCCAAAGAAGAAGCCGGCGCCACAGCGGCCTATGCGGTGCAATGGGGCGAAAACCCCTTGCCAGGTGTGTGGGAGTTGGAGCACGTGGTGGTCGATGGGCGCTGGGCAATTTTGCTGGCCTGGAACGAATCGGCCCTCAAAGGCGGCAAAGCAACGACATGGGTCTGGGATGGCAAGCAGCTCAACGCCATCGAGATACCGTGGGCCGTGGTGCGCCTGCGGCCGCACGTGCAGCCAGGCAAGGCCCAGGTGCTGGTCATGGTGGGCTGCGGTCCGGATAGCAACAACTACGCCACCAGCGGCATCTGGCGCTGGCCCTTGCAGGTACCTGATGCGACCAACCTCAATAAATCCGGCTGGACGCCTGCCTACGAGTGGCGCGACATTGGCCTCAATCCCCAGGGAATGTGGCAGCTGCTACCCCGCTGGCGGCAAGTGCAGCACATCCAGCACACCTGCTCCGATGGAGACTACGTCTGGCGCTCAGAGTCACAGCGCGATGGCCTGTGGTGGTGGGGCGGCTTGCATGCCCAGATGAACAACCATTGGGAGCCCCAGTCGCCACGCTGCGAAGGGGTGGCTGTGACCCAGTCCGGGGCCGTGATGTGCGGCATGGGGCCATCGGCCTGTCCGCACTTTGCAGGCGATGGTTGGTTGCTGCTGGAATGGCTGGCCCGTGGCCAGTCACAAGAAGCCCACCACTGGAAACTGCACTGGCTGCGCCCGCACAAGCACGAGGTGTGGAGCCTGGAGTTGCGCGCCTTTATGCCGGTGATCCAGTCTTGGGATGCGCAGGTGGGTGTGACCTGGGTCGATGTCGCCAAGCCGCAAGCAGATCCTGCGGTGGCCGCCGAGCCAGAGCTGGCGCGCAATGTGATCGCCCCCATGCGCTGGGAAGAAGCCCATTTGGAAGTGCTCAAACAAAGTCCGTCGGGCCTGTGGGTGCGTAAACAAGATGCGGTGTATGCCGATGCGATTATCCTGCGCGATGATTGGCCTTGGGCCAAACCACAGCCCCCTCAGCGTCCGTAAGGCGTAAAAAAACCGGCTTCGATCAGCCGGTTTTTTTATGCAGTGCCGAGGCGCTGTGCTTCGCTTAAGGCTTGTTGCCTGTAGGGAAGGGCCATGCAGCTTGAGGTGCCAGCACGGTCTTGGCCACGGGTGCCGTGGTTTCTGCCGCAGCAGATGCCGCAGGTGCAGCAGCCTTCTTGGCAGGCGCTGCTTTCTTCGCAGGAGC
>JBJEZV010000132.1:0-1659 GCA_051887595.1 Comamonas sp. | reverse complement strand
ACCTTGCCCAGCATGCCGCCATAGGTCAGCCCCAGCGCCAGCACACCGGCCGCAGGCCCCAGGCCAAACACACGCACAAAAACCAGTGCCCAGACCAGTTCCGGAATACCGCGCAACACCGTCATCACGCCACGGGCCAGCGGGTTTTGCGTGACTTTTTCGCGCACCGCGCTGGTGGCCCAGTACGACAAAGGCACTGCCAGCGCAAAAGCCAGCACCATGCCGATGGTGGCAATGGCCAGCGTCTCCAGCGTGGCTTGCCACAGATAAGCCGCAAATTCAGCGCTGGTTTCTGGTGGCAAAAAGTTCACCAGGAATCCGCCAATCACACGGAGATTTCCAGGATCGAGCAAAGCCGAAGGACTAAAGCCCGCACCTTGAAACAGTGGCCACAGCACCAGCAGCGCCACCACCCCACCCCACAGCCGTGATCGTGCAGCCGGGTCACGCAAAGCGGCCGATGCCGTCATCAGCGGCACCCGTGCATGGGTAAAGCAGGCTCAGTGCCCAACGCCTGCACTGGCGATGGCGCGTCGCCGTCAGGCGTTGCGGCATACAGCGCCTGCAATTGCGCAGGCGTCACCTGGGCAGCAGGCAGATCGAAAGCAATGCGGCCATCGCGAATGCCCACAATGCGGTCGAAGCAACGCAGTGCCAATTCCACCGTATGCAAGCTGGCCACCAAGGTCGCGTTGCGGGCTTTGGCTTCGCGCACCAGCAGCTCAACCGTGTCCAGCGCCAGCGTGGGGTCCAATGCAGACACGGGCTCGTCCGCCAAAATCAGCTGCGCCTGCTGGTAGAGCACGCGTGCGATCCCCACACGCTGCAGCTGCCCACCCGAGAGCTGGTCGCAGCGTGCAAACAATTTATCGGCCAGATGCACACGCGCCAAGGCGGCCTGCGCACCTGCCATATCCTGGGGATGCACCAGCGACAGCAGCGATTTCCACGCGGGCCATTGACCCAGTTGCCCGGCCAAGACGGCTGTCACCACACGCTGGCGTGGTGGAATCGGCGCAGACTGGTACACCGCACCCACACGGGCGCGCAGACGCCGCAACGCCGCTGGCTGCACAAAAGGCACACTTTCGCCAAGCACCTGCAGCGAGCCCGAAGTGGGCACCCAAGCCGTGCCGATGGTATTGAGCAGCGTGGTTTTACCCGCGCCCGAAGGGCCAATCAGCGCCAAGCTTTCGCCTTGGACTGCTTGCAATGTGATGTCGGCCAGCGCCACATGACCGTTGGCATGGGTCAACCCCAGCCCTTGCAAAGAAAAGCTCATTGCGTGACTCCGCACAACCTCGGTACACACCAACCACCGGCCAGCGCACAGCGGACCGGTGTATCAGGCAAGAAAGCCGAGAATTACTTAAGCAAACCAGCAGACTTGGCTGCGGCTTCGGTGCTGTCGTAATTGGCGGGCGTGGTGGGGATGAACTTAGAGGTGCGCTGCAAGTCCATGATTTCTTTGTGAGCTGGGTTGGACGCATCCAGCTTCAGGAAAGCTTGGGTGAGCTTTTCGGTAATGGTGGGATCCAAGTCGCCACGCACAGTCCAGTTGTAGTCAAAGTACTCGGGCGTGGTGTGGAACACGCGCACCTTCGTGGGATCGACTTTCTTGGACTCCACCAGCTTGTCCCACACCGAGGTATTGAGCAC
>JBJEZV010000131.1:9334-12971 GCA_051887595.1 Comamonas sp. | reverse complement strand
AGCGCTGTATTTGATCTATGCAAGCCTTCAAGCACTTTTTGCTGGCCGTTCAGTTTTTCAGCCGCGTCCCTGTCTCAGGCCGTTTGGCTGAATGGGTGGGCTGGAGCCCGGCCATGCAACGCGCCAGCGCAGCGCACCTGCCAGGCGTGGGTTGGCTGGTGGGCTTGCTGGCCGGAGCTGTGGTGCTGCTGTGCCACGCGCTGTGGGGAGCGCATGCTTATGGGCCTTGGCTGGCAGCGCTGTGCAGCACGCTGGCCACGCTGGCAGTGACCGGCGCATTTCACGAAGACGGCATGGCCGATGTGGCGGATGGACTGGGCGGGCATTTGCCTGCTGAGCGTGCACTCGAAGTGATGAAAGATTCGCGCCTGGGCAGCTACGGCGTGATTGCTTTGTGTATGGGCTTGATGGTCAAGCTGGTGTTGGTAGCCAGCCTGGTGCACAGCCATGTCGCGGCGGCAGCCTTGCTGCTGTGTTGCATTCATGTGCTCTCGCGTGCTGCGCCCCTGGCGCTGATGCGCTGTTTGCCCAATGTGCGCCGCGATGCCAGCAGCAAAACTTTGCACATTGCAGGCGATCGGCTCACAGGGCGCCAGCTGTTCACGGCGTGCCTGTGGTGTGTACCTGCCTGGGTGGCTCTGCTCGCTTACACCGGCTGGGCCTTGCCGCTGCTGATCACGGTGACGGGCGCGCTGGTCACGGCCTATATGGGCTGGCGTTTTCACCAGCGTCTAGGCGGCATGACGGGCGACTGCCTAGGTGCCACGCAGCAAGTGTGTGAGCTGACCATGTACGCCGCCAGCTTGGCGCTGCTGGCGCAGTGGAGCGTTTGATATGCCCGCGCTGTGGTTGCTGCGCCATGCCCAGCCGGTGATTGCGCCGGGCGTTTGCTATGGGCAACTCGATGTGCCTGCCGATGCCCACGCCACCGTGCAGGCAGCGTTGTCGCTGGGCGCACGGCTGCCCGAGCAGGCCGTGCAGCGCTGCTCACCGCTACAGCGCTGCGAGCAACTGGCCCAAGCTTTGCCTTATGCCCCCGCGCAGTCAATCACCGATGCGCGGCTGCAAGAAATGCACTTTGGCGCCTGGGAAGGCCAGGCATGGGGCGACATTGCGCGAACTGAACTCGATGCCTGGTCCACCGATCTTTACCACTACGCCCCGCCCGGGGGCGAATCGCTGGCCGCCATGCTGCAGCGTGTGCAGCAAGCGCTGGTGGACAGCTGGATGCACGACAGCCATAGGGGCACGCGCCCGGTGGTGTGGATCACGCATGCAGGCGTGATGCGCTGCGTGCAATGGTTGCTGCGCTACGGGCTTACTCAGCCGCAAGCCAAGGATTGGCAACTGCCCGCGCCCGGTTTTGGCCAATGGTTGCAACTGGACTGGGCAACGCACGCACCGGCTCTGCGCGCACTCAGCGCTGGCGCGTGAAAGCTGGCTGCCAAATCCCCGCAGCGCACAGGAATTGCTGGGGGCGATCGCAGCGCCACTGCCGCACAATGTGCGCATGTTTGAATCTCTGCGCGCTTGGGCCACCCCCTATGGTGGCGATGCTTTTCTCTATATTTTCTTGTTGGCCGTGGCGAGCTTGATCGCCCTGTGGGTACTCAAGCCCCGGCTGAAAACTTTTACCCTGCAACGCATGATCCGTCTGGGCGCCTTGATTGCGCTGCCGCTGACGTTTGTTGCCATGGAAATGGGCGACAACCACTGGGGCGTGGCCGTGGTGGCCATTGTGTGGGCGGTAATTGTGGCCATCGTGTGCAAAAACGAAACCGCACGCCGTGAAATGAACAAAAAATGAGCTACTTGCCTTTTTCAGTGCTTGTTTTTAAATATAAAAGTATTTGAAAACCAACACTGACGCTGGAAAGATGCTTTTAATTTGAGAGTGAATGCTGGTATGCAGTTCAAAAAACCCCGACTTTCCATGCTGGACCTCGTGGCTGTGCGCGAAGGCGGTACGGTCCGCGAAGCGCTGGACATTGCCGTGCAAACCGCCCAAAAAGCCGAGAGCCTGGGCTTTACCCGCTACTGGCTGGCCGAGCACCACAACATGCCTGGCATTGCCAGCTCAGCCACCTCCGTGCTGATTGGGCATATCGCGGGCAAGACCGAGCGCATCCACGTAGGCTCGGGCGGCATCATGCTGCCCAACCACGCGCCACTGGTGGTGGCTGAAGCCTTTGGCACCTTGGCGGAGTTGTATCCGGGCCGCATCGACCTGGGCCTGGGCCGCGCGCCTGGCACGGACGGCGCCACCATGCGCGCCCTGCGCCGCGACCGTGTCGAGACCGAAGAGGACTTTCCGCGCGATGTGGCGGAGCTGCAGCGCCTGCTCGGCCCTGCGCAAGAAGGTGCGCGCATCAGCGCCACCCCAGGTTCGGACACCCATATCCCCATCTGGCTGCTCGGCTCAAGCCTGTTCTCGGCCCAGCTGGCCGCGATGAAGGGCCTGCCCTACGCCTTTGCCTCGCACTTTGCGCCGCGCTTTTTGTACCAGGCCATTGAGCTGTACCGCCAGTTGTTTCGCCCTTCGGCCGTGCTGGACAAGCCGTATGTCATGGTGGGTGTGCCACTGATTGCTGCCCCCACTGACGAAGAAGCGCGCTTTTTGGCGTCCAGCACCGAGCAGCGCGTGCTTGGCATCCTCACGGGCCAACGCGGCAAGCTGCCGCCGCCTGTCGAAGGCTTTATGCAGCAGCTCGGTCCACGCGAACAAGCAGCGGTGCAAGACTTTTTGGCCATGTCCGTCATCGGCGGCCCGCAAACCGTGCACGAAGGCTTCGCGCGCATCCAGCAAGCCACCGAGGCGGATGAGCTGATCCTCGTGAGCGACGTGTACGACCCGGCCCTGCGCCTGCGCAGCCTAGAGATTGCGGCACAAGCGCTGGAGCAGCCGAGCGCCTAAGCGGTTGCTGCCATGCAAACAGCCACCCGAGGGTGGCTGATCTGGGGCAGAACCTGAAAGCAGCGATCAGTCGCCGGTGCGCTTGACCTTGGGTTCGCTGTACGTCATGGACTCGTCGCGCACCTGCAGCATGTTGCGCTCTTGCTGGTCGGTCTTTTGGGACTCTTGCGCCGCCTCTACCGCCATGGCGCTGGCACGCCACATGGACTGGATGTGCTCGATCAACTGCTTGTAGATCGGCTCCTTGGGCGGCTCCTGTTCTTCAGGCTGCACCTTCTTTTCTTTGACTTCGGTCCAGTCGCGGTCGGTCACGCTCTTGTCTGTGGGACGCTCAGGGCTCTTGATCGACACCGTGACGCCTTCGCCAATGGCGTCCACCGACTCCACGGGATTGACCGCATGCACGGGACGTACGGCTGCCGGACCCGAGGCGCCTGTCGAATACAAATTCGCACCTTGGGGCGTGGTCCACTGAATGGGTTGACGTTCTACCGGTGGTATTTGCATAACTGGGCCTCGTTCAGAAAGAAATGGGAGCAGGGAAAAACAGGTTCCGACCGGTTTATCGGCAGCATGCAGAAGAAATTAAGCACTTTTTTTGCATTTTTTCTACCGCCTGTCGGAAGTCCCTGCGCCCACCGCTTACAAGAAGCGTTCCAAGAACTTTTGCGAGGCCTTGTCGAGCTGGCGCGTGTCCGGAATCCGGTACTGCACACCTTCGCG
>JBJEZV010000131.1:8171-9234 GCA_051887595.1 Comamonas sp. | reverse complement strand
ATCCAGACCACTTCCTTGCCGTTGTCCCCCACCAAAGACACCGCCTCCAGCGGCGCGGCAATGGGAAATGCACGCACGGGCGTCACGCCTTCGTGGCGTGTGCCATCGGCCAAAATCACACACAGGCGGCCATGGGGGTCGCGCTCCAGGCGCTCAAAGGGCTGCATCAGGCTTTCTCCTCTTGATGAACGACCAAACCGGCCGCTTGCGCATCTTCCTCGGCACGGCGTGCCTGCGCTTCGTACAGGCGCCAGTAGGCACCCTTGGCCGCCATGAGCGCTTCGTGCGGCCCTACTTCAACGATCTCGCCACGGTCCATGACCACCAAACGGCTGGCCTTGCGCAGTGTCGACAAGCGGTGGGCAATGGCGATGGTAGTCCGGCCCTGCACCAGGTTGTCCAGCGCCTTTTGGATCTCTTTTTCGGTTTCTGTGTCCACCGCCGAGGTGGCTTCATCCAAGATCAGCAAGCGTGGGTTAATCAGCAACGCGCGGGCAATGCTGATGCGCTGGCGCTCGCCGCCCGACAAGCCCTGGCCGCGCTCGCCCACGACCGAGTCGTAGCCATGCGGCAGGCGCAGAATGAATTCGTGCGCATGGGCCGCACGTGCAGCAGCCACAATTTCAGCGCGCGTGGCGTTGGGCTTGCCATAGGCAATGTTCTCGGCCACAGTGCCAAAAAACAAGAAGGGTTCTTGCAACACAAGGCCAATTTGGCTGCGGTAGTCCGCAATGGCCATGCGACGAATGTCGATGCCGTCGAGCTGGATGCTGCCCTCGGTCACGTCATAGAAACGATTGATCAGGTTGACCAAGGTACTCTTGCCGGAGCCACTGTGGCCCACCAAGCCGATCATCTCGCCGGGCTGGATGTCCAAGCTCAAGTTGCGAATGACTTGGCGGCTGCCATAGCGAAAGCCAATGGCATGCATGCTGATGCGGCCCTCCACGTGCGGAGGCAAAGCCACAGGCTGGCTCGGTTCGGGCACGGTACTGACTTGGTCGAGCACATCAAAAATCCGCTTGGCGCCCGCTGCCGCCTTTTGCGTGATGTTGACGATGCG
>JBJEZV010000131.1:4553-8071 GCA_051887595.1 Comamonas sp. | reverse complement strand
GCCTTGACCACGCGCACCCCGGGGATGGTGTCGGACAGCACATTGGTCACTTCTGCCCAGACACGGCTGGTACGGTCAAAGCCCACGCTCAGGCGACCGCGCACCTTTTGGATCAGCCAGGCAATAAAGGGCAGCGGCACCAGCGTGACCAAAGCCAGCCACGGGTTGATGGAAGCCAAGATCACAGCCGTCATCAAAATCATGATGACGTCGGTCACAAAATCCAGCGCATACAGCGACAAGAACATGTTGATGCGGTCCGTGTCTGCGCTGATGCGGCTCATCAAGTCGCCCGTGCGCTTGCCACCGAAGTACTCCAGCGACTGCTTCATCATGTGCGCATAGGTGGTGGTGCGCATGTCTGCGCCAATGCGCTCGGAGACCTTGGCCATCACCCAAGTCCGCGCCCAGCCCAAGCCCCAGGCCAGCAGGGCCGACACCAGCAAGCCTCCCAGGTACAAGGCCACCAGATAAGGGTCAATGGGCTGGCCGCTCTTTTGGTAGGGGATGAGGATGTCATCCATGATGGGAATGGTCAGGTAAGGCGGCACCAGCGTGGCCGCTGTGGCCAGCAAGGTCAGCACAAAACCCAAAATCAGCAAACCTTTATACGGTTTGGCAAAGCGCCCAATGCGCAGCAGCACCCAAGTCGACGTCTTGGGGCCAGCCTGGCGCGCGCAGGCAGGACACTCCTCGCTGTCTGGCGGAAAAATCTCGCCGCACACGCTACAGCGGTGCTCGTCCACAGGTTGCAGCGCTTGCTCCAAAGTGCCTGCGGCAATCGCATCGCGCAGCTGGTCAAAGCGCATTTGAAAGCGCATGACCTGGGCTTGCTGGCCCAGCGTAAAGCGCCACAGCCCCAGGCGCTGGTGCGCATCATGCAGCTCCAGCGTGCCAACGCCTGCGTGGTCCACCGAACGCAATTGCAAATGTGCGGATAAATCCCAGGCCTGCCATCCACCGTCGGCATCTTTGCCCACAATACGGTTTCCGGTCAGCACCAGCACCCCGGGCGCGAAGCGCATGGAGCTCGTCAAGTCAACCAATAATGCAGCTTGAACGTTTTCATGGGGTGCAAGCTGTGCTTGCAATTCAGCCCCCAAAGGGCCATTGAAGACACCAAAGGCGTCAACAGGATGGTGATGTTGCATGTTGAATCGTGGTACCCCGCCCCAGGCCCAATTGCTGAGCGGGTGTGCATGGCGCATTCTCGGCAAGAACATGCACCATTGAAGAAAGAACTGTCTTTTCAACGCAGAGTGGCCGGTTTTGGCTGACAACAGAGCCCGGCATTTACACCTGCGTACCCTTTGCCCGATTTTCACAGACTGTGGGACCATCCCCCAGCCCCACCTAATACGCTGACATCCATGGCGACATTCAAAGACATCCAACTGCTCCGAACCACCTACCTGCGTGGCCCCAGCGTCTGGACCTACCGTCCAGTTCTTGAGGTGTGGTTGGACCTTGGTGAGCTGGAGGACTATCCCTCCAACAAAATCCTCGGCTTTACCGAACGTTTGACTGCCTGGCTGCCAGGCCTGGTGGAACACCACTGCGGCGTGGGCCATCGCGGCGGCTTCTTGGAGCGCTTGAACGAAGGCACCTGGTGCGGCCATGTGCTGGAGCACATCATCATTGAGCTGCTGAACATGGCGGGCATGCCTGCAGAGTTTGGCCAGACGCGCAGCGTGTCGCAGCATGGCGTGTATCGCATGGTGTTTCGTTGCCCCGAAGAATCGGTGGCCCATGTTGCGCTGGCCCAAGGCCATGCCCTGATCATGGCGGCCATCAACCACACCGCTTTTGACGTGGCCGCGGCGGTGGAAGCCATCAAGGCCGAAATCGAAAACCGTTACCTTGGCCCCAGCACGGCCAGCATTGTGAATGCGGCTGCCGAGCGCCGCATTCCCTGCATTCGCCTCAACGACGGCAATTTGGTGCAGCTGGGCTATGGCACGGCCCAGCGCCGCATCTGGACCACCGAAACCGACAAAACCAGCGCCATTGGTTATGGCATTTCAGAAGACAAAGACCTGAGCAAGCAATTGCTCAAGGCCTGTGGCGTGCCTGTGCCTGAGTGGGAACTGTTGAATTCCGCCGACCACGCCTGGGAAGAGGCCGACTACATGGGGCTGCCCGTAACGGTCAAGCCCTACAACTCCAACAAGGGCGAAGGCGTTAGCGTCAACCTCAACAGCGAAGCCGAAGTGCGTGCCGCTTACGAAGAAGCGCGCAAGCTCACACGCTATGTGATGGTAGAGCGGCACATTCCTGGTCACGTCCACCGCCTGCTGATAGTGGGCGGCAAGATGGTGGCAGCCTCGCGCGGCGAATACCCAGAAGGCCGCCACAATCCGCGCGCCAAAGTCGTGACCGTGGATTGCACCGACGATGTACACCCTGAAGTCGCCTATATGGCTGCCCTGTCGGCCAAGGTGGTGGGTCTGGACATTGCAGGTGTCGACTTGGTGTGCCAGGACATTCGCCAGCCCTTGGAGGCGCAAGGCGGCGCCATTTTGGAAGTCAATGGCGGCCCCGGCTTGCTCATGCACCTCAAGCCCAGCATCGGCGTAGCCCGTCCCGTCGGACAAGCCATCGTCGAGCACCTGTTCCCCACCAATGATGAGACCGATGGCGACGCCTCGCGCATCCCGGTAGTGGGTATCGCCGGCACACGCCACAACGCCTATATCGCCCGCTTGGTGGGATGGCTGCTGCAACTGAGCGGCAAACGCACCGGTGTGGCCAGCAGCGAAGGCACCTTCCTCGATGGACGTCTGACCCAAAAGGGTGACAACACCAACTGGCAGGCGGCCCACCGTCTGCTGGTCAATCGCCTGGCGGACGCCGCCGTGATCCAGACCAGCGCGCGCTCGATTTTGGAAGAAGGCTTGGCCTATGACCGCTGCCTGGTGGGCGTGGTCACCGACATGGATGGCTACGAAACCCTGGCCGACCACGATGTGCTGGAGCCCGACCAAATGACGCGCGTGCTGCGCACCCAAATTGATGTGGTGCTCACCCGTGGCGCGGGCGTGCTCAATGCAGACATTGAAGCCACTGCTGATCTGGCCCGCCTGTGTGATGGTCAGGTGATCTTCTATAGCCAAGACCCCAAGAACAGCGTGCATCTGGCCCACCGCGATGCGGGTGGCAAGGTGGTGCTGCTCAACGGCCAAGACATCGTGCTGCAACACGGCACCACAGAACGCACGCTGGGCGCGCTGTCGGCGCTTAGCCCCGTCAATGGCTTTGAGCCTGACAGCGCGGCAGTGTTAGCAGCAGTAGCCACGGCCTGGGCGCTGGAGATCACGCCCGATCTGATTGCTGCAGGCCTGAAGACCTTTGATTACCAAGTTGCCTGACACCCTGCACTTCTTGCGCACCCAGACACTCTGTGAGCAGCCCGCCTGAATAAGGCGAGCGGAAAGAAACACCATGGAAATATCCCGCACCCGTGCCCTGCGAGGCCCCAACCTCTGGAGCCGCAACACCGCCATCGAATGCATCGTGCA
>JBJEZV010000131.1:0-4453 GCA_051887595.1 Comamonas sp. | reverse complement strand
GTGCCCATGGGTCGTCCGGTCAAAGATGTCCAAGAGGCTTGGGAAGTGGCCCTAGAAGTGGGTCTGCCGGTCGTGGTCAAGCCCCAGGACGGCAATCAGGGCAAGGGCGTGACGGTCAACATCACCACCCGCGAACAGCTCGAACGTGCCTACGCGACCGCCATGGAATTTGGCACGGTGGTCATGGTCGAGCGCTTTTTGCCCGGCCATGATTTCCGTTTGTTGGTCGTGGGCAACCAGTTGGTAGCCGCAGCCCGCCGCGATCCTCCGCAGGTGCTGGGCGATGGCGTACACACCATCCGTGAGTTGGTCGATATCGTCAACCAAGACCCCCGCCGTGGCTCAGGCCATGGTACGGCGCTGACCAAAATCCGTTTGGACGATATTGCGCTGGGGCGTCTTGCCAGCGAAGGGCTTAACCCTGATTCCGTTCCTACGCAAGGCCAGCGCGTGGTGTTGCGCAACAATGCCAACCTGTCCACCGGCGGCAGTGCCACCGATGTGATGGACGATGTCCACCCCGACATTGCAGCACGTGCTGTGGAAGCCGCGGCCTGCGTGGGCCTGCACATCTGCGGCGTCGACGTGGTGTGTGAGACCATGCTCAAGCCGCTGGAAGAACAAAACGGCGGCATCGTGGAAGTCAATGCCGCACCCGGTTTGCGCATGCACTTGGCACCTTCCTACGGCAAACCCCGCAACGTGGGCGTGCCCATGGTGGACCTGCTGTTTGGCCCCGGTGAAGATGGCCGCATCCCCGTGGTGGCCGTCACCGGCACCAATGGCAAGACCACGACCACCCGTTTGATTGCGCACATCTTTGCCTCGCACGGCCTGCGCGTGGGTATGACCAATACCGACGGTGTCTATGTCAATGGTCGCCAGATTGATAGCGGTGACTGCTCCGGCCCCAAGAGCGCACGCAATGTGCTGGCCCACCCCGAGGTCGATGCGGCCATTTTGGAATGCGCACGTGGTGGCATCTTGCGCGAAGGTTTGGGCTTTGACCGCTGCCAAGTGGCTGTGGTCACCAATGTGGGCGAAGGCGACCACTTGGGTCTGAACTTCATCACCACCGTGGAAGATGTGATGGTCTTGAAGCGCGTGATCGTGCAAAACGTGGCGCCCACGGGTTTTGCCGTGCTCAACGCCATGGACCCCCACGTGGCTCCCATGGCCAGCGTTTGCCAAGGCAAGGTGATCTACTTTGGCGCGGATCGCCACCACCACGTGATGGCCACGCACCGCGCTCAAGGCAACCGAGTGGTCTATGTGGACGATGGCCACATCATCTGTGCCGAAGGTGCTTTCAAGGAAAGCATCGCGCTGGCCGATATTCCCCTCACGCGCAACGGCACGATTGGCTTTCAGGTCGATAACGCCATGGCCTCCATCGGCGCTGCGTGGGCTGCCAATCTGCCTTGGGACACCATCCGCCGTGGCTTGGCGTCGTTCCACAACGACAGCGCCAATGCGCCTGGCCGCTTCAATGTGATGGACTACCAGGGCGCCACCATCGTGGCCGACTATGGCCACAACCCCGATGCCATCCGCGCACTGGTGCAAGCGGTCTCCAGCATGCCTGCCAACAAGCGCAGCGTGGTCATCAGCGGTGCGGGTGACCGCCGTGACCAGGACATCATCGAGCAGACCCGTATTCTGGGTGCCGAGTTTGATGACGTGATCCTCTACCAAGACGCCTGCCAGCGTGGC
This sequence comes from Comamonas sp., assembly GCA_051887595.1. GTDB lineage: Bacteria > Pseudomonadota > Gammaproteobacteria > Burkholderiales > Burkholderiaceae_C > Comamonas. The sequence continues at coordinate 2,740 of JBJEZV010000131.1, read as the reverse complement.
CGTGCCGATGGTGAAGTGCTGGCGCTGCTCAAAAAGGGCTTAGAAGGTGCGCCACGCACCAGCTACAGCACCGAGATCTACGGTGAATTTATCGCCATTGACCACGCTTTGAGCCGCTTGCAGCCCGGCGATCTGTGCCTGGTGCTGGTGGACCAAGTGGAAGAATCGCTCGCCCACTTGCGCCAGCACGTTGAGGCTGCAGCTAAGAGCTAATCCAGCTCCACGGCCCCAAAGCCCAAGGCGCTGATGCACACCGCATCAGCGCCTTTTTTGTGCCACCCAAGTTACTGCGACAAGAATGTGATCAGGGCCTGATTGAACTCCTGTGCATGCGAGACATTGCAGCCGTGCGGACCACCCTTGATTACATGCAAGCTAGATCCCTTGACCATAGAGTGCGTGCGTTGGCCGCTGACCGCCATGGGCACGGTCTGGTCGCTGTCGCCATGCAGCACCAGCGTTGGAATCTGGAACTTGGCCAAATCTCCCCGAAAGTCCGTGCATGAAAATGCCTCTACGCAGTCGTGCGTGCCTTTGGGGGAAGCTGTCGAAGCAATGGCCTTGGCAAATAGTCGCTGGTCTTCACTGACCGCAAGCTTGCCGCCCTTGGGGGTGAAAAACTTTTGCGTGAAGGCTTCCAAAAAAGCCTGACGGTCTTGCTTCACGCCGGCTTGTTTTTCATCTACATCCTTTTGCGTGACAGCACCTTCCGGGTTGTCCTCGGTCTTGAATAGATACGGCGGCACCGCCGCCGCAAACACGGCTTGGGCCACGCGCTGTGAACCGTATTTGCCGATATAGCGTGCCACCTCTCCACCGCCCATGGAAAAGCCCACGAGGGTGACGTCCTTCAAGTCCAGCGCCTGGAGCAAATCGTCCAGGTCTTGCGCCATCACATCGTAGTTGTAGCCTTCCCAAGGCCGACACGAAGCACCAAAGCCACGGCGGTCATAGGTGATCACCCGAAACCCTGCATCCACCAGCGGCCCGACTTGGGCCTCCCAGGATTTGCCACTCAGGGGCCAGCCATGGATCAGCACCACCGGGCGGCCTTGGCCCTGATCTTCGTAATACAGCGATCCGCCTTGGGCGGTGGGGTGGGACAGTGTGATAAAGGGCATAGCAGCGCTCCTGAGCTCAAGGTCAAACAACCCGCCCAGCTTGGAAGCAATGCGCCGCGCTGTCTGTCAGCCCATGCAGGCAATGCCTGCGCCTTGGTTGATTACACGCTGTGCGCTGCCATGGCTTGGCGCTGGCTCCAGCGCACACCGCGCCAGACGCTCAGTGCTGCCAGAGCGGCCAAAGCCACGCCCACGCTGCATGCCCCTTGCCAGCCTGCCATATTCCAGGCCCATACACCCAACGCTGAGCCTGCCGATGCGCCCGCAAAATAGCCCGTCATATAGACCGCATTCATGCGACTGCGCGCTTCGGGCAGCAAGCTGGCAATGCTGGACTGGTTGGTCACGTTGATGGCTTGCAGGCCCAAATCCATGACCAGCACACCGACTACAAACCACGCCACACTGGCCTGCCCCCACCACAGCGGCAGCCACGACAGCAGCAGCATCACCGCGCCAAGGCGCAGCAAGCGGTTGCCTTGGCCTTTATCGGCCCAGCTGCCTGCCACATTGGCAATCAGCGCGCCGGTGACACCCGCCAAGGCCACCACGCCGATCTGCGCATCGCTCAATTGCAAAGGCGCACCAGAGAGCACCAAGGCCATGGTCGCAAACATCACGCTGACCGAGGCAAAAGCCAGCGCGCTGGCCGTGGTGCGCTGGCGCAAGGCGGGCTGGCTGCGCAGCAAGCTGCCCATTGAACGCAGTACCTGCACATAAGGCATAGGCTGGGGATGGCGCGAGGTGGGCAACACACGGCCCATGCCCAGCGCCATCAGCGCCATGGCCAAGGCAGTCACTTGGTAGACCAGGCTCCAGCCACCCACAATCGACAGGCCGCCTGCCACGCTGCGCGACAGCAAAATGCCGACCAGCAAACCGCTGAGCACCAAGCCCACATTGCGCCCGGCATGGCCCGGTGCGGCCAAAGCAGCGGCCATGGGCACCAGCACCTGCGCCGCCACAGAAAACAGGCCTGCCACCAGCGTGCCGACCATGAACATCGCAAAGCTGGTGCTCCAGCCCACCAGCGCATGGCCCAGCGCAGCCAACAGCATCAACACCACGGCCATGCGGCGGCGCTCCAGCTTGTCGCCCATGGGCGTGATGAGCAGCAGCCCCACGGCGTACGACACCTGCGCCACCGTCACGGACAGCCCAGCGACCGCGTCGTCCACACCAAAGTGCAGCGCAATCGAATGCAGCAGGGCTTGATTGAAATAGTTACCACCGGCGCACAGCCCGCAGGCGACGGCCATCAACAGCAAAGCGGGCGCAGCCAACACCGTGGGCTGCGCCGCTGAAACAACGCGAGACATGGAATGCACAGACACAAAAAAACGGCGCCGCAGCCTGTACAGACGCCGAATGCATCGGCGCCAGACCATTGGGCGCAAAACCGGCAATTGTCGCGACAGCGCGGTCTGCGCGCCCGGGCGCCGGCACAAAACTGTCCGCAGTGCATGCTCTTGGCAGGCCTGCAAGACAGACGCGAAGCACGTATGCTTGCGCGCCATGAAGCTTCGAAAACTCTGGCTGGCCAGCGCCACTTTGCTGCTGGGCTGCGGCTATGCCGCCGCTGATTCTGAAACCATTGGCTCGGTCGACACCGTCTTCAA
>JBJEZV010000130.1:0-12989 GCA_051887595.1 Comamonas sp. | reverse complement strand
CGAGATACGGCAAGATCTTGCCTTCTGCCATGAGCGGCAGCACGTTGTCCACGGTAGGGTATGGGTAGACGTAGTGCAGACGCACCCACGCGCCATGCTGCTGGGCCAGCTTGCCCAGTTCGTCCGCCAGCTCCAGCATGCGCGTCTTAACAGGCTTGCCATCCCAAAAGCCAGTGCGGTACTTCACGTCCACGCCATAAGCAGATGTGTCTTGGCTGATAACCAGCAGCTCTTTGACGCCGCCTTCAAACAGCGCCTTGGCTTCTTTGAGCACATCACCAATCGGGCGCGAAACCAGATCGCCGCGCATGCTGGGGATGATGCAGAAAGTGCAGCGGTGGTTGCAGCCTTCCGAAATCTTCAGGTAGGCGTAGTGTTTGGGAGTGAGCTTGATGCCTGCATCGCCAAAGCTGCCGGGCACCAAGTCTACAAAGGGGTCGTGGGGCTTGGGCAAGTGGGTGTGCACAGCGTCCATCACCTCTTGCGTGGCGTGGGGGCCCGTTACCGCCAGCACGCTAGGGTGCACCTCTGCCACCATGGAGCTGCCGCCTTCTTTACCCGCTTTTGCGCCCAAGCAGCCAGTCACAATCACCTTGCCATTGGCGGCCAGCGCCTCACCAATGGTGTCCAGGCTTTCTTTGACAGCATCATCAATAAAGCCGCAGGTATTGACGATGACCAGATCCGCTCCCTCAAAGGTCTTGGAGGTCTGGTAGCCCTCAGCGCTAAGCTGCGTGAGAATGAGTTCAGAGTCAGTCAGTGCCTTGGGGCAGCCCAAAGACACAAAGCCCACCTTAGGGGCGCTGTTTTCGGTTGTCATGTGAGAACGTATGTGGGGGATTGCGCCGTGCGCACAGCCTGCGCGCGGAAGGGCGAGCGTTCCGGCCGGCGAAATCAAAGTGAGATTTTAGCCACCGCGCCTCTTTCATGCCGAAGCTGCTGCGCATAGCCCAGTGCTGGACGCACCAGACATAAAAAACGGGCCTTTTAGCCCGTTGGAGTACACAGTTGCAGCCTTAGCGTTTGATGCCGAACATACCCATCATCTGCTCAGTCTGCTTTTGCATTTGCTCCTGCATTTTTTGCATTTGCTCGGCATAGCCTGCAGGCAGTAAAGGGTTGGGCATTTGCATCATCTTCGCCCAAGCATCCATACCGCCTTGCTCGGCCATTTTGTTTTGGAAGTCGGTGAACATTTGCACGTTCTTCTCAATAAAGCTGCCCATGTGCCCCTGCATGGTGTGGCCATAAAAACGAATGATGTTGGCCAACATGGCTTCCGTAAACATGGGTGCGCCACCGGCCTCTTCTTCCAAAATGATTTGCAAAAAAATGGCGCGTGTGAGGTCGTCGCCCGTCTTGGCATCTTTCACAACGACGTTTTCACGTTCCATCACAAGCTGCTTGACTTCAGCGAGTGTGATGTAGGTCGACGTTGCGGTGTCGTACAGACGGCGGTTGGGGTATTTTTTGATGACGCGCTGGTTGCTGCGGGCGGTGGAGGAGGCGTTGTTCTCTGAAGCGGTCATCGGGGCAAGCTCGGACAGGAAATGGTGTTGCGTACATTCTAAAAACACCCATCATGCCGCAGTGCAGCAAAAACCCTGAGTCGCATTCAAACAGCCCTCACCAACCTGCGCCCACACCACCCACAAAAGCACATACGCCAGCAAGCTTTGCAGGCGCCAGCATGCCAAGGCCCCATCTTTCATTGTGTAATTGCCTGCACAGCGCCACGCGCCTTGAAAGCTACTTGCCCATGTCTCTGCTTGATAAAAACACTTGGTACATCCTCAAACACTTGCACCACACGATTGCCACACAGGCAGCTGCGCGCGTGGATGGAGGCGACACGCTGTCGCCGCTGGCGTACCTGGTCAGCCCTGCACCCGCGCAAGATGGTCGTGCAGGTATGAACGTGGCTGAGGTGTCTGCTGAATTCATCGCTCAGTTGCTTGCGCAAGAAGATGGTGACCGCTTGTTAGCGAAGTACCTGGCCGATGCGCTGATCGAGGGCTCCATCATCCAGCAGCAAATTGCACGCGAACATGGCATTCAAGCCACTTACACGTTCAGTATGCAAGAAGCATGGCTACCCTGTGCAGATGCAGCGCAGCCACGCCCTGCGCTGATGGTGCTGCTTAATGGCCGCAGCTTTACGCTGCCCATCTTTCACCAAATCACCGTGGGGGCTGACGGACAGCGCCAGTGCCAGTTGCGACCCTTCCCTGAAATGGAAGAGATCGAAGCCGTGCAGCACATGCTCCAGGCACGCATGCAGCACAACAGCACCGTGCATTAATCAGCGCCGGCCCAACTCTGCAATCCACACCTTCTGCCAGCGCACAAATAAGCCACGCACCTACGTAGTTCGGCAGCCAGCTCGCGCACATTCACAGCACCGCAACAAGGAGGCTGGGCTTGCGCACGCTGCTAGATAAATTCGTGACACCCCCACGGGGCTTTGAAGTAGATTTCACACAGCCACGCGGGGCAGCGGCCTTAGCGCCTGCGGACGGTATTTCATGGCGTGTATTTGCCAACCCTGTGTCTTTGTTTATTGGTGGCGTGGCTGCCGTACTGCTGGAGTTGGCACAGCCCTCTGTGCGCACCGGAGTGTGGGAGCACAGCAGCTTTCGCCAAGACCCTTTTGGGCGTTTGCACCGCACAGGCTTTGCAGCAATGGTGACGGTGTATGCCCCGCGTGCCCAAGCCGAAGCCATGATCGCCAAGGTCGTGCGCATGCACGACAAAGTGCGTGGCCATACCCCCGAAGGGCAGTCTTATTACGCCAACGATCCACACTTGCTCAATTGGGTACAGGCCACCGCAGTTTTTGGTTTTACCGAAGCGTATGACCAGTGGGTTCAAGCCCTGCCGCGCAGCGCCAAGGATCAAGCGTTTCAAGAAGCGCAGACCTCTGCCCAGCTCTATGGCGCGACTGGTTTGCCGACATCCTGGAAAGGCTGGGAAGACATGTTGCGCAGCCAAAGCCCACGGCTGCAAGCCCACCCCATCATGGCCGAGTTTTTGAGCATCATGTGTGAGGCAGATATCTTGCCGCGTCCACTGCGCTGGGTACAAAAGTTGTGGGTCAAAGCCGCCATCGATATCACGCCACAACCTGTGCGCGATATGCCGCAACTACAAGCTTGGCACATGCACTGGTGGGAGCGCGCCATCGTGAAAGTCATGGCGCGCGCAGCCTATTGGCTTCCTTTGCCACAGCTGCCGCCCGCGCTTTCCAAAAAGCGTATTAAGTAAGCACTCACAGTTATTCAAGTCCGCTCCATGTCAGACAAACACTTGCTAGCGACGGACTGCTGTGACAGCCGGTTTCCTACATCGCCACCCCACAAGTTGGCGCACACTAACATCAAGCAAACCATGTTGTTGAACGATGTAGATCACAGGAGCAGTCCATGTCGCAGCCTTACACCCCCAGTTTCGCGCCGTATTCCATCCCTGTGGGACACAAGCAAAACTGGCCATTGCAGATGGGCCAGCCCTTGACCGAAGCTAAATACAGCCAGCAGCAATGCAAATGCAATAAACGCCAGTTGGGTTCTGAGCCACCTAACCCGCCCAATCAGCAGATGCACTAGCGCTCGCCATTACCGCTACTTTTTTTCTGGATTTGAAGCACCGTATTGAGGCCCTTTGGGCCTTTTGTTTTTGTGGAGCAAGAACACCTATTTGGAGTCGGCACACATCACTGCCTCCAGATGCGCTGCCAAGCTGGGCCCTATGCGGCCTAGCAGAAACTTTTGTGCTTTTCCAGCTTGGAGACTTCCGCTAGAGCCACTGCACTCTCGGCAAACCCAAGGGTTTGCTCTAGACTCGCGTACCTTCGACGCCGTTATACCAGCGATATGTGGCCGTCGAACGCCTGCCCTCCACTCGGAAGATCACCATGAGTCGCCAAGCCATTACCGTTGAACAAGCTCTACAACTGACCGGAGTCGGCACCTTTCAATATCGGTTGTTCGCAATATTTGGTTTGGTCTGGATGGCCGATGCCATGCAGGTGCTGTCAATTGGTTTCAGTGCTCCGTCGATAGCGCAAACTTTCGGCATCACCATGGCGCAAGCATTGCACACGGGCACCCTGTTTTTCGTGGGCATGCTGCTGGGCGCATTTGTATTTGGACGATTGGCTGACCGCATTGGGCGCCGCCCAGTACTGATGATGGCCGTTTTGATTGATGCCTGTGCAGGGGTAGCATCGGCATTTGCCAGCGACTTTACTTGGCTGTTGGTGCTGAGATTCATCACGGGTGTGGGTGTGGGCGGCACATTGCCAGTGGACTACACCATGATGGCGGAATTCTTGCCTAGCCGACGTCGCGGCCGCTGGCTGGTCATGCTGGAGTCGTTTTGGGCAATAGGCACCATCTTGCTGGCCTTGTTGGCCTTGATGGCTGTCAACTGGGGCAACGATGCGTGGCGCGTCATCTTCTTTGTCACAGGATTGCCCGCACTCATTGGTGTGGTGCTGCGGTTGTACGTTCCCGAATCACCGATGTATCTCAACCGCAATGATCGTTCTGCACAAGCCCAGGCGGTGCTGCAGCGAGTTGCTGACACCAACGGCAACCACGTTCAGATCCCTGCATTGGAGCCTGAAGCCCACCAAACGCATTCATTGTTTGCCTTGTTCTCGGCACAACTGCGCCGTCGCAGCGTAGCGCTGTTTGCTGCATGGGCGCTGATTTCCATCGCGTACTACGCCATCTTTGTGTATTTGCCGATTCAACTTAGCAGCCAAGGCTTTGGCTTTATGCGCGGCCAAGAATTTTTGGTGCTGTTGGCCCTGGTGCAATTACCAGGCTTTGCATTGTCAGCCTATGGGGTTGAGCGCTGGGGGCGCAAACCCACATTGGTAGGCTTTTTAATGCTCAGCGCTTTGGGCTGCATGATCTATAGCCTGGGCACAACTACCACCGTTGTAGTTGGCGCCACTTTGCTCATGAGCTTTGCCTTACTCGGTACTTGGGGAGCGCTCTATGCCTTTACCCCCGAGGTCTACCCTACTGATCTGCGCGCCAGTGGCATGGGCAGCGCCGGAGCTGTCGCGCGCTTTGGCGGGCTGTTTGCGCCTTCCATCATTGCACCACTCATGACGACGCACTTTACTTTTGCTTTGGCTGCGATCGCCAGTATGCTGCTCTTGGCCGCTTTTGCAGTGCGTATGGTGGATGTGGAATCCAAGGATTTGCCGCTCGGTTAATACAGCGACCAAATTGCCACTCAAATGTCTAGCTAAGCCAGCTCTCCTGACTGCTGGCAGCTTGTGCAAGCCTTTACCCTACATGAGAGAGCGAGCCATCTGACTAAGATGCAGTAAAGGAGGGCTCCGTTTGACAACTCAACTTTCATGCTTCCTGTACTGCAGCCAATTGGCCGAAGACGCTGACATCAGCTGCATTCCAGACATCATCAAAACCGCCCGCGCTTTTAACAAGCAGCACCTCATCACAGGCATGCTGATTTTTGATGGCCAGCGTTTTTGCCAATATATCGAAGGCCCTGAAGCCACCATTACCGAACTGGCAACGCGCATCGCCCAAGACCCTCGGCACACGAATTTCCAACCCAAGCATGACGCACCGCTCAGCGGCGATCGCCTGTTTGCGCACTGGTCCATGGCTTATGTCTTGGTAGACGATGCGGAGCCCTTGAATGACATTGAAACGGTAAAAGGCCCTACCGCCTTAGAAAAGTTGCAATCACTCATGCCTATGCTGGATGTCACTTAGACAGGCACTGCCAAACTTTGCGTTGATAAGTCGTAGAAAACAAAAAAGCCCGTAAAGCGGGCTTTTTTGTTTGCAAACTTGGTAGGACTTGCGAAATCTTGGTAGGCGCGATTGGATTCGAACCAACGACCCCCACCATGTCAAGGTGGTGCTCTAACCAACTGAGCTACGCGCCTGAAAAATCAGAAGCGTCGATTGTAGCACTATTTTTTAGCACTGCACAAAATCTCATCGTCTGCGCGCAGAACGAACGCCTGAGATGCTGGCTACGATGCCAAGCACCTTGTTCAAGCGACCAGAATCTGAAACCTCCACCGTAAAGGTCATCCAGGCAGTGCCCTTGACCGACTGGGTTTGAACACCAATGACATTGGTTTTTTCTTTGGCAAAGACATCCGAGATATCGCGCAGCAGCCCTTGGCGGTCGGCTGCTTCAACCGCCACGTCCACGGGGTAGACGGCGGAGAGTTTCTCTGTCTTGGGTTGCCCCCAAGCGACGTCAATCACACGCTCTTCATTGCGTGCGGCCATCTCGCGGAAATTACTGCAGTCTGAACGGTGCACGCTCACGCCCTTGCCCCGGGTCACAAAGCCGCGAATATCGTCAGGTGGTGCGGGCTTACAGCACTTAGCCAGCTGGGTCATCAACGAATCAATGCCCACCACCAACACACCGCCCTTGCTGGATGCAGTGCCACCACGGGGCTTGCGTACCATGGACTGGATATCTTCCTCAGGCTCGGCGGGTTCGGGCGGGCGCAGCACGACTTCAATATTGCGCAGCGAGTATTCGTCTTTGCCCACGACTTCAAACAAGGCGTCCGCAGACTTAAAGCCCAGCTGAATGGCCAGATCTTCGAGCTTGACTGCGGTCTTGCCTTCGCGCTGCAACAGCTTTTCAACGGCTTCACGGCCACGCGAAACTGTCTCGTGCATGGCCTGGGCATTGAACCACGCACGCACCTTGGCCTTGGCACGGTTGCTGATCAGATAACCAAGCTCGGGGTTGAGCCAGTCGCGAGAAGGTCGACCTTCCTTGACCGTGGTGATTTCAACGGTCTGACCGCTTTGCAAGGGCGTGTTGAGTGGCACCATATTGCCGTCCACACGTGCACCCCGGCAGCGGTGGCCAAGATTGGTATGGACCGAGTAAGCAAAGTCCACAGGGGTGGCACCTTGCGGCAGCTCAATCACGGCAGCATCCGGCGTGAGCACATAGATGCGATCGTCAAACAGACCACGGTGCGAAGCATGCTCGGACAAATCCTTGCCCCAAGCCAGCAACTGGCGCAGCACGGCAATCTTGGCGTCGTACTCGCCAGAAGCGCTGACACCGGCGTAGCCTTTGACGCCTGCCTCTTTGTATGCCCAGTGGGCAGCCACGCCGTTTTCCGCATGGTCGTGCATGGCCTGGGTGCGGATTTGGATTTCAATCGCCTTGCCCTGCTCGTCACGTACCACCGTATGCAGTGACTGGTAGCCATTGGGTTTGGGCTTGGCGATGTAGTCGTCAAACTCCGACTCAATGGGTGTGAAGTGCTCGTGCACCCAAGACAGCGCGGTATAGCAATCTTTGACATTGGGCACCACGACACGCAGTGCGCGAATATCAAAGAGCTGGTCAAAATTGAGCGACTTACCGCGCATCTTTTTGACGATGCTGTAGATGTGCTTGGGGCGACCCGAGACATTGGCGCTGATGCTATAGGCTCGCAGCCCTGCTTCCAGCCGCTCGCGCAGCTGCTCCATGTAGACCTCGCGCTCGGCCCGTTTTTCGTCCAGCAGCTTGGCAATTGTGCGGTAGGTATCAGGCTCCAGAAAGCGAAAGGACAAGTCCTCCAGCTCCCACTTGATTTGCCAAATGCCCAATCGATTGGCCAAGGGAGCAAATACATGCAAGGCCTCATAGGCCAAGCTCGGAGAAACCGGTCGCTTGCTGGCCGCATACCAACGCAAAGTTTGCAACCGTGAGGCCAAGCGCAACAGCACGACTCGTACATCGCGCGAAAACCCCAGCAGCATTTTGCGAACGGTTTCGGTCTGCGTCGCAGGATCGTCCACGCGCAACGAGCTGTCACCGCCACGGGCTTGCTGCTGGAAATGCATGAGCTTGGTGGTCTCAACTGCCAGCTCTGCAAAATTAGGGCCAAACGCTTTACTCAGCACCTCCAGCGGCTTGTTGAGATGCATGCTGGCGTAGACCAAATAGCAAGCGGCCTGCATGGCTTCTGAGCCGCCAATGCCTTGCAAAATGGCAGCGGTCGCATCAGCATGCGCGAGGGTGTTTTCGCCCGAGCTCAGTTCTTCGCCGGCCAACAGTGGTTCAGCAAAAGCGCGCGCGCGGCGCAAGGCGTCGGTTTGATCGGGAATGCTGCCCGAAGTCGCTGCCAGTAAATGTGGGATGGGAGCCGCAACACCAGCCACCGCAGATGCTGCGACGCCGCCATCTACGGTGGTGGGGGGCAAAGAGGTCACACTACGCATAGCATCTCCGGCGCTTGTTCCAGTCCACCAGCTTTGCGCACTGCACCTGGATCTTCCATTGTTGTGTCATTCTTCACCCACATAAAAATCTCGCGATGACCACTGGGCCATCCACAGCAAGTGGGGATGTGGACAACGCATTCAAGCTACTGGCTCCTACTTTACGCCTCCCGTGGCTCAGTCAGCAGCCCATTTAACCTAAGCAAGCTTTGTGCCGCTATGGTGCCACGTTTATCACAGGCCACTTGTCCGAAAAGTTCAAGTGTTTGCAACATTGGCGGGGATTCAACTGCATGAAGCGCCAAAAATCGTAACGGGGATGGCTGCATCTTTTCTGACGCCCATCAGCCTACTTGGACAACGTGCGTCTGCTGGCAATCCTCTACGTAGTTCAGCGTAAGCTGAAGCAAAGCATAGCCCTCGTGCAGGAGTCGGAGAAATAATCGCTCCATCTTGCTCCCACCGTTACCTCTTAACCGAAAGTCACGCGCATGCTTGAAGGCAAAACAGCTTTGGTCACAGGATCTACCAGTGGTATTGGCTTGGGAATCGCTCAGGCGCTAGCAGCTCAAGGAGCGCATGTGGTGCTCAATGGCTTTGGTGATAAAGATGCTGCCATCGCCCAAGTGCGTACCAGTGCGCAGGGATATGCATCAGAAGTGAACTTCCACGGCGCTGACATGAGCCGACCTGCAGAGATTGAAGCCATGATGGAATTTGCCCAAGCACGCTTTGGGCGCGTGGACATTTTGGTCAACAACGCAGGCATCCAGCACGTGGCTGCGGTGCAGGATTTTCCGGTTGCGCAGTGGGACGCCATCATGGCCATCAACCTCTCCAGCGCTTTTCACACCACGCGGCTGGCACTGCCCGCCATGCAGGCAGCCAACTGGGGCCGCATCATCAACATTGCATCGGTGCACGGCTTAGTAGCTTCTGCCCACAAAGCGGCCTACGTGGCTGCCAAACACGGCATCGTGGGCTTGACCAAAGTCGTTGCGCTGGAAAATGCAACCACCGGCGTGACCTGCAACGCCATTTGCCCCGGCTGGGTGTTGACGCCGTTGGTACAAAAACAGGTGGAGGACAAGGCCAGGGCTGGCAATATCAGCATAGAAGCCGCCACCGAGCAGCTACTGGGCGAAAAAGAGCCATCCATGCAGTTCACCACGCCCGAAGAACTGGGCGCTATGGCCGTTTTTTTGTGCTCGCCCGCCGCGAATAACGTGCGCGGAGCTGCTTGGAACATGGACGGCGGCTGGGCTGCGCAGTAAGCAGCAGGCTGGAGCCGTGGCAACCACGCATGCCTTGACCTGCTGTGCTCGCCTTTACTGCAACTGTACGGAGCCGTTCACGCTGACGGTGACTTCAGCCTTACCCGCTTCCACAGGCACAGGATCTGCCATTTCCATCTTGGGCGCAGCTGCCATAGCGGTGACGCGCATGGCACGGGGGGCTGCAAATCCATCTTGCCTGTTGATGTGCACTTCGCGCAGTGCATAACTGGCAAAACCGAATTGCTGCGCAACCAAGCCAGCGCGAGACTTGAACGCTTCAATGGCCTTGGCTTGCGCCTCATCTTGCACTTTTTGCGCGCCCTCTTTGGACAAACCAAAAGACACGTTGGCCACGCTCATGCCATCCACATTGGCAACCGCTTTGCCGATACGCGCAAAGTCTTTGCCTTCCACCACCAGATCCGCACGGCCTTGCCAGCCTTTGATCTTGCCATCGTTGCCATGGCGCGGGTAAACGCCAAAACTGCCGGTGCGCACCTGCAAAGACTGGCCTTGCTCTTGCGACTTCAAATTGCGCAGCGCCGCATCCACCACCTGCTGCAACTGCTTTTGCACGGCTGCGGCATCACTGCCTTCTTTGGACGTACTCAAGCTCATGGTGAGCCAGTCTTGATCGACTTCGACCGATCCACTGGCCGTGATGTGCACCACGTTGCGCAAGATTTCAGTGCTAGGTGCTTGTGCCATTGCCATGCCCATACCTCCTATCCCCATTGACAGTGCCAAAGCTGCAGCACCACAACAGCGGCGCAACTGCGCGGCATTGATCGAATACAAACCCATGGTTAACTTCCTTTCATCGGACACTTGAGCAACTTGGCAACGTTTTCCACGCGGATCTTGCCAGACGGCGCCTTACAGACCTGCAAGCCATTCACCCGTTTTAAGCAAGACATGTAACACTCTGTCAAACATGGGCTAAAACGGGAATTTTTCGCGCCAAGCTGGTCAGAATTGGCTCTGTTACAAATTGGACTAGGGGTGAATCCATGGCCACAACCAACAACAATCGCACTGACAAGATTCTCGTTGTCGATGATGACGCACGTATCCGCGATCTGCTGCGCCGCTACCTAACGCAGGAGGGCTTTGAAGTCATGATTGCGGAAGACGGCAAGGCCCTGAACCGCATCTTGCTGCGCGAGACGGTTGATCTGATCGTGCTGGACCTGATGATGCCGGGCGAAGACGGGCTGTCCATCTGCCGCCGACTGCGCTCGGCCAACGATCGCACACCCATCATCATGCTCACTGCCAAGGGCGAAGATGTAGACCGCATCGTCGGACTGGAAGTCGGTGCCGACGACTATCTGGGCAAACCTTTCAATCCGCGCGAATTGCTGGCGCGCATCCATGCTGTGCTGCGTCGCCGCCCTCCACAGGAAGCCCCAGGCGCACCTTCGGGCGACAACGAGACGGTGAACTTTGGCCCCTTCAGTTTTGACCTGGGCACACGTGTCTTGCAAAAGAACGGTGAAGAGCTGCCCTTGACCACCGGCGAGTTCGCCATGCTCAAGGCCTTGGTGCGCCATCCTCGCCAGCCGCTGTCGCGCGAGAAGCTGGCACTGCTGGCGCGTGGCCGCGAGTTTGAGCCGTTTGACCGCAGCTTAGACGTGCAAGTGTCGCGCCTGCGCAAGCTGATTGAAGAGGATGCTGCAGCGCCCCGCTACATCCAGACGGTTTGGGGTGTAGGCTATGTGTTCGTTCCAGATGGAACCAACTGATCGAACCCACAGCTTTTAGAACATGGCGCATGGCGCCAGTTTGTATGTCACGCCCTTCTATGCACGCTGGCGGTGGAAACACCGCCAGTTCCTCTAATTCCCCAGGCACACGCTCGCGCGTGGGCCTCAATCTTTTTTGGCGCACCTTCTTTTTACTCGCCTTGCTGCTGTTAGGCAGTATCTTGGCTTGGTTGCAGACCTTGCGCGCGCTCGAATTTGAGCCGCGCACTTTGCAGACGGCGCAGCAAATCGCTTCGCTGGTCAACCTCAGCCGCGCGGCACTTCAGCACTCCGACGCGATTGCACGTGTCTCGCTGATCAAGACCATGGCTGACCAGGAAGGTGTGCGCATTCAACCACGTGAGCCTGAAGACCAATTTGAAGAACTCGCCCCTACGCAGCTGAACTTGCGGCTCGATGAGCTGCTGACGTCGCGCTTGGGCGAGGACACGATCTTGGCGCACAGCGTCAACGGCGAAGAAGGTTTGTGGGTGAGCTTTACGATTGATGAAGACCCCAACTGGCTGCTGCTGGACAAGTCTCGATTTGTGACTGCGGGAGGTCGTACCTGGTTGATCTGGCTAAGCACTGCAGCGATTTTGTCGCTCGCAGGCGCGGCCATCATTGCGCGCCTGATCAACCGCCCGCTCAAGCAACTGAGCTACGCCGCCAATCGCGTGCGCGATGGCGACTTTGCAGCCAGCCAACTCGATGAAGAAGCCGTGACCAGCGAGATCCGAGAGGTCAACATCGGCTTTAACCGCATGGCGCAAAAACTCGCGCAGCTAGAGCAAGAACGCGCGGTGATGCTGGCCGGCATTTCGCACGATTTGCGCACGCCGCTGGCGCGTTTGCGACTGGAAACCGAAATGAGCGTGCAAGACGATATTGCACGCGAACACATGGTGGCTGACATCGTGCAGCTGGATGCGACGATCGACAAATTCCTTGACTATGCGCGCCCCGATCACGTGTCACTGACCGTGGTCAATTTGCATGCAGTCGTCTCATCGTGCGTATACGCCGTGCAAAACCACCGCGAGCTGCAAATCACCATGTCGATTCCGGACGACATTTATGTGATGGCCGATGAGATTGAGCTGGCCCGCGTGATCTCTAACTTGCTGGAAAATGCAAGGCGCTATGGCAAGACCGTGGACACCGATACGGCTTTTGTCGACATCAGCATCAAGACACGCGAGAACTGGGTGCTGATGCGCATCCGCGACCATGGCACGGGCGTACCGCCCGATCAGTTGGCCAATTTGACACAGCCCTTTTTCCGCGGAGATTCTGCGCGCACTGCGGCTGCGGGCGCAGGCCTTGGTTTGTCGATTGTGGACAAGACCGTGCAGCGCATGGGCGGGATTTTCTCGATCACCAATGCCAATGCTGGAGGCTTGGCCTCCAATATTCAGCTGCAGCGCGTGACCGAAGTGCCCGATGGCAAGGACCACCAACACCGCTTGCAGCGCCCCCAGGTCAAGCGCCAACTGCCGCCGCAGGCCACCTAAAGACTATCTTGCGTGTTGCCAGTGCAGCGCTGACAACACCCCACAAAAAAAGCCCCTGCCGCTTTTCAGCGGCAGGGGCTTTTTATATGGTTTTCGTAGCTACTACCCTTTATGCATCAAGGTTTTCAGCATGAAAACACTTTGAAAACCTTGATTTACCAAGGCTAGTAGCTATGTTTAATGGTGATTTCAGGCTTTGTAGATCAAAGC
>JBJEZV010000129.1:0-1669 GCA_051887595.1 Comamonas sp. | reverse complement strand
GGCAAGGCTGTGCCCACCACCGTAAAAGCCAAAGGGTTGTATTCGCTGGCGCCCGTCGTAGCCTGGCCGTGCAGGGCAAAACCGTCCATGGCTGCGCGATCAAACTCGGGCACATTCAGCGGAGAAATCACTTCTTGCGCCAGCACCCGATCTGCGCAGTGCTCAATGGCCAGCACCTCGGTTGGCAGCGGATGGCTGTGCTGGTCGACCCAATTGAGCGCCTCGGACACTTCCGTGCGCTGCGTAAAGCCTCGCATGCGCACGTCACGGAATGCAGTTGTCATGGAACTCCACAAGGTTCACGCCCCTTGCCAAAGCGCAAAGCCCGCAGGGCAAGGGAAGGGGATTCAAAGGCGAGGCGAGGCCGTCGATGCACACGCTGGATTGTTTGCCGCAGCGGCCTTTATTGACAATTCGGGCCTCTACCTAGCCCCTAGCTAACCCGTGCGAAGAGTTCATTTGCAAGCGAAGCACAAGCGGACGGTGTGCTTAGCGCTGGGACAGCTGCCACTGCTCCAGCAAGCTGGTGCAAATGTCGGCAGTGCTGGACGGCAACTGCACATACGGAGCGCGCAAATACTCGCTGAGAAAACGCTGCTGAAAATCATCCCAGCCCGCAATATCGAGCGGCAGGTGGCGGTTGCGCAGCAGCTGGTCGATGACCAAGCGCCGCGATGTGCCCGCGCCCTTGCGCAAACGGCTGCGGTTGATCCACAGCCATTGTTTGAAAGAGCCTTCCCACTGCTGCACATATTCGGCATGCGACTGGCTGCGGCGCAAACACATCATCTCTGCGCCTTCCGAGGCACGCTGCCAACTCCATTTCCATTGGGTCACACGGGTGGCTTTCCATCCCCAAATGCGTGCCTGCCACTCCGCATCGTGCAGCATATGCTCGGGCATGCCCGCAGGAAAAGTGACCAGCACCGCACTCACATACAGCGCGTAGCGACCACCGGGCAGCGGCAGTTGTTTGAAGAAGTGCGTGTCGACATGCAGGTCTTCGCTCAAACATTTGTAGCTTTCGTCCAAACAGCGGCCCCAGCCGGGCAGGCATTGGCTGTGATCCACCCCGGCCCACCAAATGGTGTCGCGCAGCGGGTCTTTGTGTTCGCGGCTTTGGAGTAAATCGAAGCTGCCCAAGTCAAAGCGCTGCGACATCATCTCCGCGCAACGCAGGAACAAATGCTTGCCCCAGGGCGCATGGCGCATCAGCAATTGATTCGGGGCGTCTTCGAGCGTGCGCAGCGAGGTACGGTGGGCTTCAAACTCCGGCGAAGGCGTCATGTGCTCGGCCGTTTCTTCGCGCAAACAATGCGCGGCACGTGCGCTGGGATCAAGGGCGTTCAAACGCCGCACCAGCGGCAAGATCGCCAGTGCATCGCGCACATTGGCAGTGAATGCTCCGCTGTCCATGGCCGCATGCAAAGCGGCGTGGGTCTGAAAGCCCAGCCCGCAGGCTATGGCTTCCGTCAGGTGCGAAGACTTCACGTGCGGCAGCAGCCGCTGCAACTGGTTTTTGAGATCGCGCAAAGCAGCGCAAGAAGTAGCGTCAGGCGACGCAGCAAGAGCAGATTGGGCCATGGCGTGTGTTCCGGTTCAAGCCGGTGTCCCTTGCTTACGCACCAGCTTGGCGAACAACGCAAAGCAGATTTGGAGCAGTGTGCTT
>JBJEZV010000128.1:6779-13047 GCA_051887595.1 Comamonas sp. | reverse complement strand
CCCCGCGCACCACATTCCAGTGAGACTATGCGGAATATCGGTGCAGGCTGTGAACTGCAGTCGGCACAGTCCACTATTTCCCCCGAATTAGGAATCACCATGGCCGTTACAGTTGAAACCCTTGAGAAGCTCGAGCGCAAAATCACGCTGAGCTTGCCCCTTGCTGCAATCCAGACAGAAGTCGAAGCACGTCTGAAGAAGGTGGCGCGTACTGTGAAGATGGACGGCTTCCGTCCTGGCAAGGTGCCTATGAATGTCGTGGCCCAGCGCTACGGTTATTCCGTACAGTACGAAGTGCTGAACGACAAGGTGGGTGAAGAGTTCTCCAAGTCTGTCAATGAAGCCGGCCTGCGCGTGGCTGGTCAGCCACGCATCTCCGAAAAGGAAGGCGCTGCTGAAGGTTTCGCAGAATTTGAAGCCGTTTTCGAAGTGTTCCCTGAAGTCAAGATCGGTGATCTGGCTGCTGCTGAAGTTGAAAAGCTGACTGCAGAAGTGGACGACGCCGCCATCGAAAAGACCTTGGACATCCTGCGCAAGCAACGCCGCACGTTTGCCCAGCGCGCTGCTGCTGAAGCTGCAGTTGATGGCGACCGCGTGACCGTGGACTTTGAAGGCAAGATCGACGGCGAAGCTTTCGCCGGTGGCAAGGCTGAAGACTTCCAGTTCCTGGTCGGCGAAGGCCAGATGCTCAAGGAATTTGAAGACGCAGTGCGTGGCATGAAGGCTGGCGAATCCAAGACTTTCCCCTTGGCATTCCCTGAGGACTACCATGGCAAGGAAGTGGCTGGTAAGACCGCCGACTTCCTGGTGACACTGAAGAAGGTGGAAGCCGCTAACCTGCCCGAAGTCAACGAAGCTTTGGTGAAGTCCTTGGGCATTGCCGATGGCTCCGTGGAAGCCCTGCGCGCTGACATCAAGAAGAACCTGGAGCGCGAAGTCAAGTTCCGCCTGCAGGCTCGCAACAAGCAAGCCGTGATGGACGCTCTGGTGTCCGTGGCTGAACTGGATCTGCCCAAGGCTTCGGTGCAAGCTGAAGTGGCGCGTCTGCTGGAATCTGCACGTGCAGACCTGAAGCAGCGTGGTATCAAGGATGCTGACAAGGCTGAAATCCCTGAAGACATTTTCTTGCCCCAAGCTGAACGCCGCGTGCGTCTGGGCCTGGTAGTGGCAGAATTGGTCAAGGCCAACAATCTGGAAGCGACGCCTGAGCAATTGAAGGCGCACGTGGACGAGTTGGCTGCTTCGTACGAGAAGCCTGAAGAAGTGGTGCGTTGGTACTTCGGCGACCGTCAGCGTTTGGCTGAAGTGGAAGCTGTTGTGATCGAAAACAACGTGACCGAATTTGTGCTGGGCAAGGCCAAGGTGAGCGACAAGGCAGTGTCGTTTGAAGAGCTGATGGGTCAAGCCTAAGTAGGTTTGGCGCAACTGAGCGAGGCAGCGATGGTTTCACCGCGCTGCTCGTAAAAAGTTCTCGATCCGGGGCTTGTGCTTTGAAGCACAAGCCCCATTTCATTTCTTGGGTACAGTAGTTGTTCTGTTCCCTTGTTTGGAGAAAACATGAGCGCATTGGATATGCAAGGTTTGGGCATGGTGCCCATGGTGATTGAGCAGTCTGGCCGTGGCGAGCGGTCTTACGACATCTATTCCCGCTTGCTCAAAGAGCGCGTGATTTTTTTGGTTGGCGAAGTCAATGACCAGACCGCCAACTTGGTGGTGGCGCAGCTGTTGTTTTTGGAAAGCGAAAATCCTGACAAGGACATTTCGTTCTACATCAACTCTCCCGGCGGCAGCGTGACAGCAGGCATGGCGATTTATGACACCATGAACTTCATCAAGCCTGACGTTTCGACACTGTGTACCGGCATGGCGGCCAGCATGGGCGCTTTCTTGCTGGCAGCAGGCGCCAAAGGCAAGCGTTTTGCGCTGCCCAATTCGCAGGTCATGATTCACCAGCCTTTGGGTGGTGCCCGTGGTCAAGCCACAGAAATCGAGATTCATGCCCGTGAAATCTTGAAGACCCGTGAGCGCTTGAACAAAATTTTGGCCGAGCGCACAGGTCAGCCGCTGGAGAAAATCCAGCACGATACCGAGCGCGATTACTACCTGTCGGCCCAAGAAGCCAAAGACTACGGCTTGGTTGACAACGTGATCGAAAAGCGCGCCTAAGCGAGGCGCTGCCTTCAGCAGCAAGCGGCGCTTTCCCCTTCGGGTAGCGCCGTTTTTTCATTGCTATCATCCTTCCTATCTCATTTACGTAAACAAGGCGTTGCCCCCATGGCCGAGAACAAAGGCACTTCCAGCGAAAAGAACCTTTACTGCACCTTCTGTGGCAAGAGCCAGCACGAGGTGAAAAAGCTGATCGCTGGCCCGTCCGTCTTTATCTGTGATGAATGCATTGATTTGTGCAATGAAATCATTCGTGATGAAGTGCCGGGCGTGAGCGCGCGTGAATCCCGCGGGGATTTGCCGACGCCTGCCGAGATCAAGGCGAATCTCGACAACTATGTGATTGACCAAGAGCAGGCCAAGCGCACGCTGGCTGTTGCGGTCTACAACCACTACAAGCGTCTCAATCACAAAGACAAAGCAGCCAAGGATGAAGTGGAGCTGTCCAAGAGCAATATCTTGCTGATTGGCCCTACAGGCTCCGGCAAGACACTGCTGGCCCAGACCTTGGCGCGCCAACTGGACGTGCCATTTGTGATGGCTGATGCGACCACGTTGACCGAAGCAGGCTATGTGGGTGAAGACGTCGAAAACATCGTGCAAAAACTGCTGCAAAGCTGCGAGTACAACATCGAGCGTGCGCAGCGCGGCATTGTCTATATTGACGAAATTGACAAGATTTCGCGCAAGTCTGACAACCCCAGCATCACGCGTGATGTCTCGGGTGAAGGCGTGCAGCAGGCCTTGCTGAAATTGATTGAAGGCACCATGGCCAGCGTGCCTCCGCAAGGCGGGCGCAAGCACCCCAATCAAGACTTCTTGCAAGTTGACACCACCAACATCTTGTTCATCTGCGGCGGTGCCTTCCAAGGATTGGAAAAGGTCATTGAAAACCGTACCGAGGCTTCGGGCATCGGCTTCGGTGCTGCTGTGCGCAGCAAGGCCAACCGCTCGTTGACTGAGTTGTTCCAGGATATCGAGCCTGAAGACTTGATCAAGTTCGGCATCATCCCTGAGTTGGTCGGCCGTATGCCTGTGGTGACAGCGCTTACCGAACTCAACGAAGAAGCTTTGGTGCGTATCCTGACCGAACCTAAGAACGCTTTGGTTAAGCAGTACAGCAAGCTGCTGGGCATGGAAGGTGTGGAGCTGGAAGTGCGCCCTGGTGCCTTGGGCGCGATTGCCCGCAAGGCGATTGCCCGCAAAACGGGTGCGCGTGGCCTGCGCTCTATCCTTGAACAATCGCTGTTGAGCACCATGTTCGAGTTGCCCAATCTGGAGAATGTCGAAAAGGTGGTGCTCGAAGAGGCCACCATCGTTGAAGGTAAAGCGCCTTTGCTGGTCTACCGCGAAGCCGCGAAAAAGGCATAAAGCCATTTCCACTGGTGCATTCGTGCCAGTGACCCGCCCAGCATGTGCTGGGTGCACCATAAAGTGCCCACGCGCCATCACGTGTGCGTGGGCTGCGAAGGAGTTCCATGTCAGAGTCCACTGATTTGACCCCCACCGAAAAAATTGAACTGCCGCTCTTGCCTTTGCGCGATGTGGTGGTGTTTCCGCACATGGTGATTCCACTGTTTGTGGGACGTGCCAAGAGCATCAAGGCGCTTGAGCTGGCGATGGAGGCAGACCGCCGCATCATGCTCGTGGCCCAAAAAACCGCCTCCAAGGACGAGCCTTCTGTGAAGGACTTGTTTGAGGTGGGTAGTATTTCCACCATCTTGCAGATGCTGAAGTTGCCTGACGGCACGGTCAAAGTGCTGGTGGAAGGCCAGCAACGTGCCCAGCTGGTGGATGTGGTGGACCATGAGACCCACTTCATGGCCGAAGGCTCGGCGCTGGACTCTCAGGCGGAAGAAGCCTTGGCTAGCGAGATTGAGGCACTGCGCCGCGCGGTATCGCAGCAGTTTGACCAGTACGTCAAGCTCAACAAGAAGATTCCTTCGGAGATTCTGACCTCCATTGCAGGCATTGACGATGCAGGGCGTCTGGCTGACACCATCGCTGCGCATTTGCCGCTGAAGCTGGAAAACAAGCAGCAGGTACTGAATCTGGCAGAAGTGAAGCTGCGTCTGGAAAACCTGTTTGAGCAGCTGGAGCGCGAAGTTGACATTCTCAACGTCGACAAGAAGATCCGTGGCCGCGTGAAGCGCCAGATGGAGAAAAACCAGCGCGATTTCTACCTCAACGAGCAAGTCAAGGCCATCCAGAAAGAGCTGGGTGAAGGCGAAGACGGCGCAGATCTGGAAGAGATCGAGAAAAAGATCAAATCTGCCAAGATGCCTGCCGAGGCGCGCAAAAAGGCAGAAGCTGAGCTCAAGAAGCTCAAGCTCATGTCGCCCATGTCGGCCGAAGCTTCGGTGGTGCGCAACTACATCGACGTGTTGGTGGGTCTGCCTTGGAGCAAGAAGACCAAGATCAAGCACGATCTGGCCAATGCAGAAGAGGTGTTGAATGCCGACCACTTTGGCCTGGAGAAGGTCAAGGACCGCATCCTGGAATACCTTGCGGTGCAGCAGCGTGTGGACAAGGTCAAGGCGCCTATTTTGTGTTTGGTAGGCCCTCCAGGCGTGGGTAAGACCTCGCTGGGGCAGTCCATTGCCAAGGCCACCGGTCGCAAGTACGTGCGCATGGCACTGGGCGGCATGCGCGACGAAGCAGAAATTCGCGGTCACCGTCGCACCTACATTGGTGCCATGCCGGGCAAGGTGCTGCAGAGCCTGGAGAAGGTCGGCACACGCAATCCTTTGTTCTTGCTTGACGAGATCGACAAGCTGGGCATGGACTTCCGTGGCGACCCATCGAGCGCCTTGCTGGAAGTGCTGGACCCCGAACAAAACAGTGCGTTTGGTGACCACTATGTGGAGGTCGACTTTGACCTCAGCGATGTGATGTTTGTGGCGACGTCCAACTCCATGAACATTCCGCCAGCCTTGCTCGATCGCATGGAAGTGATTCGTCTGTCTGGCTATACGGAAGATGAAAAGCTCAACATTGCCAAGCGTTACCTGCTGCCCAAACAGGTCACCAACAACGGTCTGAAGGACGCTGAGCTGGAAGTGGCAGACGATGCCATTCGCGATATCGTGCGCTACTACACCCGCGAAGCCGGTGTGCGCTCTTTGGAGCGTGAACTGTCCAAGATTTGCCGCAAAGTGGTCAAGGGCTTGCAGCTCAAGAAGCTCTCGCCCAAGGTCGTGGTGACGGCAGACAATCTGCCCGACTATTTGGGTGTACACAAGTTCACCTATGGCCGCGCAGAACAGCAAAACCAAGTGGGCCAGGTGGTTGGCTTGGCGTGGACCGAAGTTGGTGGCGATCTGCTGACGATTGAAGCCGCCACCATGCCAGGCAAGGGCAATATCTTGCGCACGGGCTCGTTGGGCGACGTGATGAAGGAATCTGTGGAAGCTGCACGCACCGTGGTGCGCAGCCGTTCACGCATGCTGGGCATCGAGGATGTGGCGTTTGAAAAGCGCGATATCCATGTGCACGTGCCCGATGGCGCAACACCCAAAGACGGTCCTAGCGCCGGCGCTGCGATGACCACCGCCTTTGTCTCGGCATTGACCGGTATCCCCGTTCGCGCGGATGTGGCCATGACGGGTGAAATCACCTTGCGTGGTGAAGTCACTGCCATTGGTGGGTTGAAGGAAAAACTGCTGGCTGCCTTGCGTGGAGGCATCAAGACCGTTTTGATCCCGCAAGAGAACGTCAAAGACCTGCAAGACATTCCTGAGAATGTCAAAACCGGTCTGGAGATCATTCCCGTGCGCTGGATTGACGAAGTGCTCAAGATTGCCTTGGAACGTATGCCTGTGGCATTAGATACCGAGGTGGCAGCGGTTCCTGATGTGGTGGCTGCTAAGCCCGCAGTCAAGGCCGCAGCCAAGAAGACGCGCGCCGTCAAGCACTAAATGAAAATTTGTAGCGCACTTTTCTGAACGAGCAAAAATTTGCGCTACAATTCATTCCATCGCAGCGTTGCTTGTTTTCTGTTGTAGAATTTAAGGCTTCGCTAAAGATGCGGGAATAGCTCAGTTGGTAGAGCGATACCTTGCCAAGGTATAGGTCGTCGGTTCGAACCCGATTTCCCGCTCCA
>JBJEZV010000128.1:0-6679 GCA_051887595.1 Comamonas sp. | reverse complement strand
GAGCGATACCTTGCCAAGGTATAGGTCGTCGGTTCGAACCCGATTTCCCGCTCCAAGTTTTCTTGGAGCTTGTCAGTTGATAGGTTCCAAAGTTTCTGAGCAATCAGAAGCACAAGCGGGAATAGCTCAGTTGGTAGAGCGATACCTTGCCAAGGTATAGGTCGTCGGTTCGAACCCGATTTCCCGCTCCAGTTTGTCACGCAGCTTCGGCTGTGTGAATGGCGCGATAGCAAAGCGGTTATGCAACGGATTGCAAATCCGTCTAGTCCGGTTCGACTCCGGATCGCGCCTCCATTTTTTGCGGGAATAGCTCAGTTGGTAGAGCGATACCTTGCCAAGGTATAGGTCGTCGGTTCGAACCCGATTTCCCGCTCCAGATTAAAGGGAAGCAATGCTTCCCTTTTTTCATTCTGGCAAGCATGAATCAGCACGATTTTGCGCTGCGAAGCGGAAAATTTCGGTTATGCTTCACAGGATTCGCAACCTGTTCGCGGTGTTGCAGCCTCGGTGGTGGAATTGGTAGACACATCAGACTTAAAATCTGCCGCCTATAACCAGGCGTGCCGGTTCGATTCCGGCCCGAGGCACCAAAATTAAATCAGGACATACCAGCCTGAACAGCGCACAAGCCTGCTTTTCCTTCTGAAAGCAGGCTTTTTTATTGTCACCAGCTGCATAGGCATACTGCAGCATGACATATTCCTGCAGGCATTTTTTGCACAGCACAAAGTTCTAATCCCAAGACGCTAAAACATTCAAATCGATAGCTACAGTTCTGCGTAAATGCTTGATTTGAAATATATTTGTATTTGAAATCATTGTTCTATGCAGTCTGCAAGCTATGATTTTTGATGTTTTGCGGTTGAGGCAAAGGGCTGCTTGGTAGTGATGCTTGTGAAGGCCAAGTCTGGCACTGGTCTGGTGTTGGGATCACCCCAGGGCGCTGTTTGAATGTGGTGATTTTGAATAGTGTGTACGGCTGCGGGGGCCTGCAATACATGCCACAATGGACGTTCCCTTTTGGGCGCCCTGGTCGACAGTCGGGCGCTGGATGTGAAGAAACAATGCCTAGTTACAACGCCCCTTTTGAAATTCATGTGCATGGTCAGGTGCTGCTGCGCCCCGACGTGACGTTTGAGCAGATGCAAGAGGCTTTGAGGCCCTTGTGGTCATATGCAGGCGCACGTTCGTTGGCGGCGGGTGCTGCAAGTTCCTATGAGGAAGAGCCAGGCATTCAATACGATCCGAAAGAGTCTTTGCTGCAGATGTGCTGGACGGTGTCGGGTGACGATGACTTTCGCCAGGCGCTGGACGATATGTGCATGGGCTTGAATGAGTTGGCCCAAGAAGGTGCCGCCATTGAAGTGACGTTTTACGACGCTGAGTTTGACGACGATGAGGGCGATCGTTCCGAGCAAGCGCGTGACGATTTCGTGATGTTGTTTGTGGGTCCTAATCCTGCTGCCATCATGAAGGTGCAGCGCGATATGCTGGTGCAAGATGTGATCAACATGATGGAGCGCCACTTTGAAGCTTCTGAGCTGGTGGGCGTGGTGGCCGAGATCGACAAGCTGTTCATGCAGCGTTTTGACAGTCTGTTGAGTTCGCTGGAAATCGGCAAGCTGCCTCCCAAGGGCGGCAATAACGGATCGCATGGTGGTAGTGGCAATGGTCGCCGCCCTCGTCATCTGCACTAAGACCCGAGCACTTCAGGATCAATTTCCGAGGACCCGGCTAGGCCGGGTTTTTTTATGACAGCTGCAGATCCTGCCCATTTGCCTTTTTTGCAATCGTATGCTTTGGAGCTGCGCCAGCAGGTAGCTGCGATGTTGCAGCGCCCAGATGGCGTGGCGCAGTGGCTGTTGCAACGTCACCCCGAGGCACACGATCTGCGTTCAGACAAGGCACTGTATGCCTATGTGGATGTGCTCAAGCAGCAGTACCTGCATAAGGCAGGCATGCTCAGCAGTGTCGCGTATGACAGCAAAATTCACGTGGTGCGCAATGCGCTAGGTTTGCACACGCGCAGGTATGTGGTGCAAGGTGGGCGTACCAACACGCGGCATGAAATTCGCATTGCGGCGATGTTCAAGTATGCGCCAGAGCCCTTCTTGAAAATGATCACGGTGCATGAGCTGGCCCACTTGCGCGAGCCTGACCATGACAAAGCGTTCTACAGCCTGTGCTGCCATATGGAGCCCAGCTACCACCAGCTGGAGTTTGAAGTGCGGGTCTATCTCACCCACCTGGAGCGCGGCGGCGCGCGTTTGTGGGGCAGCCGCGCACCATAGCGCAACCGGCAGAAAGTGCCGGTCGATGGGCTTACATGCCCAGTGATTTGAGCAGCGCTTCGGTGTCGCTGTCTTGGTTGGCTGAGGCGCTGGAGGTCGAAGAGGGCAAGCTGCCACCTTGGGCGATGATGGCGTCGGGGTCGATCACTTCGGAAGCATCGAAGTCGTGGAGCTTGATGAACTCCGTGCTGTCGACAGCCAACTCCAGGTAAAAAATATTGTTGCTGGCGGTGTAGAAGGTCACGCGGCGCGCTTCTGGGTTGTCGAGGTTGGCATCGACACTGAGCTGCACCTGCTTGTTGAGTACCAGCATCTTGGGCTGATTTTGTGTGATGTGGGTTTGCAACTCGCGGCGCACTTTGCCCGTGAAGTCACCCACCACTTGGTTCATCAGTTCGCCCATCACGTTGCTCACTTCGTCAGAGGTGTGGGAACTGGCCAGATCGCTTTCGCCCATGCCCATGTTCAGCAGGTAGCTGCGGTACAGCTCCATGGCGGCAGCGGCAGAGAAATTGATGATGACCAGGCCCGAAAAGCCCCCGTCAAACAGCACAAAGCAACCGATATCTGGCTTGAGGTAGGTTTTTTTGATGCGCTGAACCATCCCTGAATATTGGATCTGGCAGGTCGTTGCGACGTTGAGGACCCGTGTGACGGAATTGCACAAACTGACCAGAAGTTCTTCAGTGCCCTGAAGCAGGGAGGTGGTTTTTTCACTCATAACATTCGCGCCTAGGAAACAGAATTTGCCAATTATGGGTGTATTCCCGTGGGAAGGCTGTGCAATTTGCAAGGCCACGCGGCGCAGGCAAAGAAAAGGAGGCCGAAGCCTCCAATGTGCTGATGTCAGCATAAGCTGCGCTCAATCGTGTCGTCTGCAAGTGGCGTGAACTACGAGCATGCACGCACGATGAGATGCGCTACTACTCGCATTTATTTCGCGGCTGCGCGTGCTTGGCTGAGCCAGCTGTCAAAAGTAGTTTGGTGGGCTTTGATCCAACCCGTCACATGGCGCTCAATGTCAGCCGCCTTGTTCTGGCCTTGGCTCATCATGTGGTTTTGGGCATTGATATCACCCACAGGCAACTGCATGATTTCAAACAATTTGGCTGCAGCTGGGTTCTTTTCTGCCCAAGCCTTGTTGGCCAGGATGTGCTGCTTGTTCACAACAAAACCATAGTTTTTGCCATTCGGCAGTTTGGTGTCTGTGCCCTTTTGTTCGCCAGGTGCTGAAGAGAATGGCACTTCCAGCCACACCACGTCTTTGCCAGGCTTGAGTTCGTTGCTCACCCAGTATGGTGTCCAGGTGTAGTACAAAATGGGCTTGCCAGATTTGTAGCGTGCAATGGTGTCAGCAATCAGCGCGGAGTAGGTGCCTTGCTGGTGGGTCACCGTGTTGCGCAGTTGATAGGCGTCCAGATGGTGCTCGATCATGGCTTCACAGCCCCAGCCAGGGTTGCAGCCGGTCAGATCGGCCTTGCCGTCACCGTCGGCATCAAACAGCTTGGCGATCTTGGGATCTTTGAGCTGGTCGATGTTGGTGATCTTGTGGGCGTCGGCAGTCTTCTTGTCGATCAAATAGCCCTGGGCTGCATTGTCTGAGTACACACCTTTGCGAAACAGTTTGGCATCGCCGCCGGAGTTTTTGTAATAGTCTGCGTGCAGAGGGTTCCAGTGTGTCGCGATGAAGGTCGCGTCACCATTGCCAATCGCCAAGTGCGCAGTGGGGTACTCGACCTCTTTGATAGGTGCGACCTCATAGCCCAGTTGTTCAAGCGCCTTCATCACCAAAAGGGTTTGGAAGGTTTCTTCCGCGATAGAGCTTTTGAGTGGATAGACCTTCACACCCTTACCAGGCTGATCTTGGGCCCATGCCGTGCTGCAGATGAAAGCCAAGGCGCTGGCTACAAGGCTGAATTTGCGTGTCATTGGGTTCATCGTCGTCCTCCTAAAAATTCGATTGAAATCAGGCGCAAGCCCTTGTTGCAAGGGCTTGCAGTGGCTGGTTTATGAAGTCTTGCGAGGCTTCATTAGCAAGCCCAAGGGCCCGCGATGCCACCAGCGCTGTCCGCCGCGATGGGGTTGGCCCATGGATTGGGTGATGCGGTCCAGCACAATGGCCAGCAGCACAATGCCCAGGCCACCCACAGTGGCCAAGCCCATGTCCAGGCGGCCAATACCGCGCAGCACCATTTGGCCCAAGCCGCCCACCGCGATCATGGAAGCGATGACCACCATGGACAGGGACAGCATCAGCGCCTGGTTGATGCCAGCCATGATGTTGGGCATGGCCAGCGGCAATTGCACTTTCCACAGCAACTGCCAACGTGATGCGCCGTAAGCGCGGCTGGCTTCAATCAAGTCAGGCCGTACTTGGCGGATGCCCAAGTTGGTCAGGCGCACCAGCGGGGGCAACGCAAAAATAATGGTCACGATCACGCCAGGCACGTTGCCAATGCCAAACAGCATCACCACTGGCACCAAGTACACAAAAGCGGGCGTGGTCTGCATGGCATCCAGCACAGGGCGTGTCCAGCGTTGGGCACGGTCGCTGGAGGCAATCAAGATGCCCAGCGGCAAGCCAATCACAATGCAAAAAGCCAAGGCGGTCAGCACCAAAGACAAGGTCACCATGGCTTCAGGCCAAATGCCCAGCAGGGCCACTGCACTCAATGCCAGTGCTGAACCAATGGCCAGTCCACGGCCAGCAAATTGCCAGGCCAGCAAGGCCACTAGCGCTGTCAACAAAGGCCAAGGCAGGGCCAGCATCAGCTGTTCCACTGCCGACAAACTGGCGTCGATAGGGCTGCGACCGGTTTGAAAGAACGGGCGGAAGTTATCGACGACCCAGTTGAGCCCTTGGTTAATCCACGACTCAATAGGCAGGCCGTCGGCTTGCAGCTGTTCCCACCAACTCAAGGGCGCTTGGGCAGCGGCAGCGGGGTCTGTGGCCAGCCAGTCGGAGCTAGCGGCCTGCGTCGCAGCGTTGTCGCTGGCCGCTCCCCACGGGTCGCTGCTTGTATCCGCAGTGGTAGCGGCAGCCCATGGATCAGTAGGTGCCACAGTTTCAGCCGTGGTAGAGGCATCGGTGTTCCAGGGATTGATGGTGTTCGTCTCGCTCATACGCGTTCTCCTTGTGCTGCTAGGGTGACTGTGTCGGCATGTTCTTTCAGCACAGCTGGTGAATCTGCTTCACCCATAGGGAACAAAGGATTGAGCGTGACGGGAGGTTGCACCACTTGTGGCGGTGGCACCGGTGGAGTGTCGCGATCCAAAAAGCGCAGCATGGTGGTACGACTGATCACACCCAAAAACTTGCGGTCATCGCCCAATACCGGCAAAGGGCAAGGGGCGGTAGCCATAGGGCCAAACA
The DNA here is from genome assembly GCA_051887595.1 of Comamonas sp. Lineage (GTDB taxonomy): Bacteria > Pseudomonadota > Gammaproteobacteria > Burkholderiales > Burkholderiaceae_C > Comamonas. The sequence goes on along the minus strand of JBJEZV010000128.1, from coordinate 1,015 downwards.
AGTCGGCCACAGGTGTGGAGGCATCTAGAGGAATGACGTTGTCAATGAAGGCGTGCTGCAGTCCCAGCATGCCTTCACGCCCGTGCAGAGCATCACGCAATGACGATGCCGAAACCACGCCCATAAAACGCCCGCGTGCATTGAGCACATAGGCATGGTCACGATCAGACTCTTCGATCAGGCGCAATGCTGCGCGGCAGCCGCGATCACTGTGCTCTGACACGATGGTCAAAGCTTGTCGGGCGATGTCCGAGGCCTTGAAGACCGCTGCTGCATCAACGCCCTTGATAAAGCTGCGCACATAGTCGTTCGCAGGGCTGCGCAAAATTTCGTCTGGTGTGCCCACTTGGATGACCTGGCCGTCTTTCATGATAGCAATGCGGTCACCAATGCGCATGGCTTCATCCAAGTCGTGAGAGATGAAGACAATGGTGCGGCGCTTTTGCTCTTGCAGGCGCAGCAGCTCAGACTGCATTTCTGTGCGAATAATGGGATCGAGCGCGGAGAAGGCTTCGTCCATCAGCAAAATCGACGGATCTGACGCCAATGCCCGGGCCAGCCCCACGCGTTGCTGCATGCCGCCGGACAGCTCATCAGGGTAGCTGGCGCCCCAGCCGCCCAGGCCCACTTGTTCCAAGGCCGACAGCGCGGCTTGGCGACGTGTTGCGGGGTCAACGCCTGCCATCTCCAGGCCAAAAGCGGTGTTGTCCAACACGGACAAATGGGGCATGAGCGCAAACGACTGAAACACCATCGAGATGTCTTTGCGACGCAGCTCGCGCAGGGCTTTGTCACTGAGCTGGTTGATGTCTTGACCATCGACCACGATGCGGCCGCTGGTGGGCTCAATCAGCCGATTGAGCATGCGTACCAAGGTGGATTTGCCGGAGCCCGACAAGCCCATGACGACAAAGATTTCTCCTGCCTCGATGGTGAAGTTGGCGTCGAACACGCCGATCGATTGACCAGTACGTTCGAGAATTTGTTGCTTGGAAAGCCCTTGGCGCACCAGTTC
>JBJEZV010000127.1:0-1683 GCA_051887595.1 Comamonas sp. | reverse complement strand
ATTCGGGGATGACGCATTCGACGTCAAAGGTCTGTTTGTGCGCCGCACCGCTGATGCTGGCCACACTGTACTGAGGCAAATGCATGCGCCGGCCTTGCAGCCATTCTTGCAAGGCCGTTTTCGGGTCTTTCTCAGCCGCACGCATGTGGGGGTTGATCTCCACGCCCTCAAACAAGCGGTGCACCACTTTTTCTCCGGCCTCGTAGCCCGCATCCAAGTAGACCGCACCCAAGATGGCTTCGACAGCATCGGCCAAGATCGAGGGGCGATTCTTCCCGCCTGACTTGGCCTCGCCCTCGCCCAGACGCAGCAAGGCGGGCAAACCCAGCTTCACCGCGATCTGGTGCAAGGTACCTTCTTTGACCAAGTTCGAACGTACACGCGAAAGATCACCTTCAGGCAGATCTTTCAAACGCTGGTAGAGCAAACTGGATATGGCCAGGCTCAGCACCGAGTCACCCAGAAACTCCAGGCGCTCGTTGTTGTCCGCAGAGAAACTGCGGTGCGTCAGCGCACGCTGGAGCAACGCAGGATTTTTGAATTCATACTGCAACTGGTCTTGCAGTGTTGGATAGGTGAGAGTCACCAAAGTATTTTGTAATAGCAAAGACAAATAGAAAAGACAGCCTACACAGGCAGCACGAGGCATCAATCAGCTTCAGCACTGTTGGAGGCTGGCAAACAGGGGCTATTGTCCGCCAATCCCAAAAACCGCGAGCCATTGGCCAACAATCGCCATGGCCAGCAATCCAGCGCTGATACCAGCCAATAACAATGGCCGCACATGGCGGCCATCGCACATAGCAAGCAGCTTGGCTTAGTTGAAGCTACCGATACGCTTGAAGTTGCTGAAGTTCATCCAGACAAAGAATGCTTTGCCCACAATGTTTTCTTCAGGCACAAAACCCCAGTAGCGCGAATCCAGCGAGTTATCGCGGTTGTCGCCCATGGTGAAGTAGTGGCCTTCAGGCACGGTGCAGGTCACGCCTTCAACCGAGTAGGTGCAATGGTCACGGTAAGGGTATTCCGAGGCCCCTTGGATGAATGCAGGCATGCCGCGCGTATTGAGCAACTTGTGCTTTTTCTCGCCGAGTTGCTCTTCATACTGCTCAAAGTAGCGCATGGCATCGGTGTCAAAAAAGTCCGGCAGTTGGGCGGTGGGCACTTCTTGACCATTGATGGTCAGGCGCTTGTTCAGGTAAGCCACCTTGTCGCCAGGCACGCCCACCACGCGCTTGATGTAGTCCAGCGTAGGCTGCGGTGGGTAGCGAAAGACCATGACATCGCCGCGCTGGGGAGCATTGCCTTCAGTGATCTTGGTGTTGAGCACTGGCAATCGCACCCCATAGGTGAATTTGTTCACCAAGATCAGATCGCCCACCATCAGCGTGGGGATCATCGAGCCCGAGGGAATTTTGAAGGGTTCAAACAAGAACGAGCGCAGCACAAACACCACGAACAGCACCGGAAACAGCCCTGCCGTCCAGTCCAGCCACCAAGGTTGCTTAAGGATGCGGGTTTCGCCCTGGGCCGTGTCCACCATGTCGTGGCGCAGGCCCTGACGCTCCAGCTCGGCACGGCGCGCCGCTGCGGCGGCGTTGAGGCGCTCGGCTTCTTTTTTGCGCTGAGGCCAGAAGTAAAAACGCTCGGCCAGCCAGTAGATGCCGGTGACAAAGGTCGCCA
>JBJEZV010000126.1:0-13183 GCA_051887595.1 Comamonas sp. | reverse complement strand
ATTTGCGCCTGAGACGAGGCGTGAAGCCGTAGGCAGTACTGGGGTACGACAAGGCGAAACAACGAAGTATCAGAGGTCGATGGAGCGGTTCTCATTTCCAGCGCTCGGGCTCGACAAACACCGTGCCCAAATTGCTCGACAGCGTGAGCTGCCCTTCTTGGATGGTGGCTTGCAGTTGCATGCTGCGCTCGGCCAGCGAGCCGAGTTGCTGCGCCACTTCGGAGTCGATGTAGTGCACTTGCAGCTTGCTTTGGCGGTTGACCTTGCCTTCCAGCCCTTTCCACCAGACATGCGAGGCATGGTTAAACGGGTAGACGATCACGTTGTCAGACTTGTTGCAGGCCTTGGTGATGGGCTTTTCATCGGGTTGGCCGACTTCAATCCACAGGCGTTTTTGACCGGTGTAGTCGGTGATGTGCACATCGGGATCGTCGGGGTCACACAAACCCACGCCAAAGCTCAGCGTGCCATCGCCATTGCACAGCGCCTGCAGCTGCCAAGCGTTGATCGCCAAGGCAACCAAGCGCACCATCATGCGGTCATCGGTTTCGCTGGGGTGGCGCGCCAGGGTCAGGTTGTGGTCAGCGTAGTAGTTGTGGTCAATGTCGGCAATCGACAAATTGGCCTTGTAGACCGTGGATTTGAGGGCCATGCGGCAAATCTTTCAAAAAATAAGAGCTGCCAGCCTTTGTGCAACAAGGTTTTGGCAGCTCTTTGTATTGCAAACCATTGATATACAAAGGCTTGCAGCTATGTTTTTAGCGCTTTAGACGCGGCGGGCCAGCTCAGCCGCCTTGCCAATATAAGACGCAGGTGTCATGGCCAGCAAACGGTCCTTGTCGGCCTGGGGAATCTCCAAGCCATTAATCAGGTTGTGCAGATCAGCCGCCTGGACGGTCTTGCCGCGCGTGACTTCCTTGAGCTTTTCGTAAGCGCCCTGCACGCCATAGCGACGCATAACGGTCTGGATCGGCTCGGCCAGCACTTCCCAGGCGTGGTTCAGGTCTTCATGCAGGCGCTCTTCGTTGAGCTCCAGCTTGTTCAGGCCCGTCATCAGGGAGGTGTAGGCCAGCGTGGCGTAACCCAGCGCCACGCCGATGTTGCGCAGCACGGTCGAGTCAGTCAGGTCACGCTGCCAGCGCGAAACAGGCAGCTTTTCCGACAGGTGCTTGAGCAGCGCATTGGCCAAGCCCAAATTACCTTCGGCGTTCTCGAAGTCGATCGGGTTGACCTTGTGGGGCATGGTCGAAGAGCCAATTTCACCAGCCTTGAGCTTTTGCTTGAAATAGCCCAGCGACACGTAACCCCAGACGTCGCGCGAGAAGTCCACCAAGATGGTGTTGGCACGGGCCACGGCGTCGAAGAACTCGGCCATGTAGTCGTGCGGTTCGATCTGGATGGAGTAAGGCTGGAAGGTCAAACCCAAGCCCCTGGGCTCGGGCGACTCAATCACGTTCTTGGAGAACGCTTCCCAGTCAAATTCAGGCCAGGCCGACAGGTGGGCGTTGTAGTTGCCCACGGCGCCATTCATCTTGCCCAGCACCTTGACGTTGGCGATGTTGTCCACGGCCTTTTGCAGGCGCACCAGCACGTTAGCGATTTCCTTGCCCACGGTCGTGGGCGAAGCGGTCTGGCCATGGGTGCGGCTGAGCATGGGCACATCGGCAAACTGGTGGGCCATTTCGCGCAACTTGAGCACGATGCGGTCTAACGCGGGCAGCACCACCATGTCGCGGCCCACACGGATTTGCAGGGCGTGGCTGGTGTTGTTGATGTCTTCGCTGGTGCAGGCGAAGTGCACAAACTCGGCGGCCTTTTGCAGCTCAGGGCGGCCGTCGAACTTGTTCTTGATCCAGTACTCCACGGCCTTGACGTCGTGGTTGGTGGTCTTCTCAATCTCCTTGATGGCGGCGGCATCCGCTTCGCTGAAGTTGTTCACCAGACCGTGCAAGTAAGTACGTGCACCCTCGGACAATGGCGGAAATTCGGCAAAACCGGCATCCGACAATGCGATGAACCAAGTGATTTCCACTTGGACGCGGCGGTGCATATACCCTTGCTCGCTCATGATGGGACGCAGGGCGGAAAGCTTGGAGGCGTAACGGCCGTCCAGCGGAGAAAGTGCGGAGATGGAAGACAGGCTCATGGCCCGAGATTGTAGGTGCCTGCCGTCTTGGGCGCACTGCGCAGAATCCACACCAGCGCATCAGGCCCATAAAAAACCCAGGGCAGCTTGACGGCTGCCCTGGGTGGAATAAAAAGGTTGCGAAGCGTCCTGAAGCGAATTAAGAGAGGGAGGGAGGAGATGCACCTCAGGACGGACAGCCACAAAGGGCAGGCTTCGCAACACTGAAAATCGTTGGGCGGCGAGGCCCACGTGCAGTTCAGATCAGTCGCCCCAAAGAAAGTTCCTTGAGCCTCTTGGCTTATGAACTGCGCCGTTCAAAGCCATCATAGGGTCTGGATTTTTTGCCTGGGTAGGTGAATCCGCAGTTCTTTGTGTGCGACGGGGCTGACACCACTCCTATGGTCGGCGTATTGCCACCCCAGCTGAACCCCGCATTGATTCCCGTGACGGCCCAAGCTCTTGCGGCTCAGCCAGTAAACACCGCCTGCCACAGCGCCACGATGGCGTCTCGGTGCGGTGCAATCAGGTCTTCGGCAATCAAACCAGCACCCTCATTCAAGCGCGACTGGTGCTGAATGCGGCGCAGTTGACGGTACGCCGAAGCCGCCGCCTGCCCAACTCCGGCAGGCAATAAGCCTGCGGCCTCGGCACGCTGCAGCAATGCGATATTGCCGACATTGCCCACCAGCTCGGGGTGCTGGTGCGATTGCGACAACACCAGGTACTGCACGGCAAACTCCGCATCCACCATACCGCCGCGGCTGTGTTTGACATCGAACTGCGCACCACGCACCAGATGCGCACTGCGCACACGCTCACGCATGCTCACAATCTCTGCCTGCAGCGCCAGCGCATCGCGTTCGGCGGTGATGACGGCTTCGCGCACCGCGTCAAAACGCTGGCGCAAATCGTCACTGCCGAGCACAAAACGCGCCCGCGTCATGGCTTGGTGCTCCCAGGTCCAGGCGGTGTTGCTGCCGCGCTGCTGCTGGTAGTCGGCATAAGACTTGAAGCTGGTCACCAGCAAGCCTGAGTTGCCATTGGGACGCAAAGCAGTATCGATTTCAAACAAATCGCCTTCGCCGGTTTTTACAGTCAACCAGTTAATGAGTTTGCGCACCCACGCGGTGTAAATCTCAGGCGCGTTCTCGTCTTCATCGTCAAAAATGAACACGATGTCCAGATCGCTGCCGTAGCCCAGCTCTTTGCCACCTAGCTTGCCGTAGCCAATGATGGCGAACTGCGGATCATCGCGGTGGCGCTGCTTGAGCCGCCTCCAGCACCATTGCGCGGTCACACGCAGCACGCTGTCAGCCAAGGCACTGAGATCGTCTGCCACCTGCTCGACCGTGATGACCCCTTCCACATCGCGTGCCAGCGTGCGGAATGTCTCGGCATGGTGCGCACGGCGCAGCAAGTTCAGCAGGTTTTCATCGTCGTCCTCGCCCGTGCTCTCCAGCGCAGCCAAGCGCAAGGCCATTTCATGCTCAAACTCTTGTGCCTGAAAGCGCTCGGTGAACAACTGGTCGCTGGCCAGTTCGTCGATCACACCGGGATGCTGTAGCAAATAACGCGCGGGCCACTTGGCCGCGCCCAGCAGGTGCAGCAGCCGCTCGTGCACCGAAGGTCGCTCCAGCAAAAGCGCCAAATAGCTTTCACGGCGCAGCAAAGGCTCTAACCAGTTGATAAAGCTCAGCGCCGCGCCTTCTTCCAGTTTGCCGGACTGCAAGCGCTGCGCAGTCTGCTGCACCAGCCGGAACAAACGGGCCCGCGCTTCTTCGCGCAGACCGCGTACTTTGGGATGGTCACGCCACTCGGCCACCCGCTGCGCCAGCGCGGGCGGCAGCTGTTCCATCAAACTTTCGAGATCGGGCGCCGGTGCACTGCCGCTCAAGGAGCGTGGCCCTGCACACAGGCCGCTTTGGCACTGCCCGGCTTGGTTGCCCCCCAACAAGGTGTCGAATTCCTGCGCGACCAATTCGCGGTGTGCATCGAGTTGCAGCAAGAAACTGCGTGCGTCGGCGTAGCCCATGGTTTGGGCAATCCACTCCAGATCTTCATCGTTCGTGGGCAGCACGTGCGTTTGCTGATCATCCAGGTACTGGATGCGGTGCTCCACCGAGCGCAAAAACGTATAAGCCGCGGCCAGTTGGTCGGCCGTGTCTTGCGGCATCAGATTGGCGCGTGCCAATCGTTGCAGTGCTTCCAAAGTCGGGCGGCAACGCAGCTCAGGAAACTGTCCGCCGCGCACCACTTGCAGCAACTGGACCGTGAATTCGATTTCGCGAATACCGCCGCGCGAAAGCTTGACGTCATTGGCACGCTCCGGGTGACCCGCACTGCGGCGTGTGGCGTGCTCGCGGATTTGGCGGTGCAAGCTGCGCAATGCATCAAAGACGTTGTAGTCCAGGTAACGCCTAAACACAAACGGCAGCACCACGTTGCGCAAAGCCTGTACCTTGGTGCCTTGCACTTCGGCCAAAGGCGCCACCACACGGCTTTTAAGCCAAGCAAAGCGCTCCCATTCGCGCCCATGCACCAGCAAGTAGTCTTCCAGTGACGACAAACTGATGGCCGCTGGCCCCGAATTGCCATGGGGCCGCAATGCCAGATCCACGCGAAACACAAAACCGTGCTCAGTGGTGTCGCCAATCAGCGTATAGATGGCTTTGACTGCCTTGCCAAAGTACTCATGGTTGCTGATTTTGCTGCGTCCGTCAGCCAGGCCTTGGGTCTCGCCCTCATGCTCATAGACGTAGATCAGGTCGATGTCGCTGGAAACATTGAGCTCGCGGGCACCAAACTTGCCCATGCCAATGATCCACAGCGCAACCGACTGCCCTTCTGGCCCCAGCGGAGCGCCGTAGCGTGCATCCAGCTCTTGGCGCACCTGGGTACACGCGCGATCCAGCGCCAACTCACCCAGCGCCGTCATGCCTTGGGTGATGGTGCCCAAGTCAGCCTGCTGCTCGCAGTCCAAGACCATGAGCCGCTCCATCACCAATTGCCGCAAGATGCGCAGCGCAGCCGACAAATCCAGGCCTTGGCCCAGCAAGGCCTGCAGGGTCTGTTCCATGTGCGGTCGTGTCGGAGCCCCGTCTGGCAACAACGCAAACATGCCGTCGTAACGGCGATGAAGTCGCTGCCAAAAACGCGAATGGGCAGCGGGCGTCTGAATAGGGTCTGCGATCTGCATGCTTGGCACTGGTTGTGCGAGTTCACGGCAGCTGAAGATCCTTCGCCCTTGTCTGCCCCCTCGAAACGGGTGAGCGGGTGATAATTCCAGCCACTGGTGAACCCACGAATGATCGATCCGAACCTGTCCCCGTCACGTCAGCTGCGCTTTTTTGCCCGCATCGCCCGTTGGTCACTGGCCTTGGTACTGGCATTTTGGCTGCTGCTGTTTGCTGTGTGGGGGGCTCTCCACGGATTCATTGTGCCGCGAATTGGGGACTGGCGAGCCCATGTCGAACGTTTAGCGACGCAGGCGATAGGGGTGCCGGTGCAGATCGGCGAACTGACGGCCCGATCTGAAGGCTTGTTCCCCACGATCGAATTGCGTGACGTCCGCATCTTGGATGCCCACGCACAGCCTGCTTTGCAACTGCCGCGCGTGGTGGTGACCATTTCTCCGCGTTCGGTGCTGCGCATGGGACTGGAGCAGCTGTATGTGGATGCGCCGCAGCTCGATGTCCGTCGTCTCGCCGATGGGCAATGGCAAATCGGTGGCATGGCGCTGGCACCGTCCGGCAGCTCGGATCACCAAGCACTGGAGTGGTTGCTGGAGCAGCCCGAGCTCGTCATCCGCCAAGGTGCTGTGCGCTTCACCGATGAAAAAACCGGCCATCCCACGGTGCAATGGCAGGCCGTGGATGTGCTGGCACGGCACCGCAACTGGCACCATGTGCTGCGCATCGATGCCACGCCACAAAACGGTGTCTCTGAACGCCTACACCTGGTGGGCGCTTTTAAGCAACCGCTGTTGCCTTCGCGGCAAGCGCCTTGGCAGCGCTGGTCGGGGCAGTGGTTTGCGCAGGCACAGTTGCACAACGTACCCGCGCTGCCATGGCCTGCCAGCTGGGGCATTGCCAGTATTCAAGCCCATGGTGCCAGCCGTGTCTGGCTGGATGTAGAACAAGGCCGTGTTGTCGGACTGACGGCCGATGTGGCCATGCCGCATGCTCAACTGCAGTGGAGCAATAACCAGCAGCCACCGCTGCAATTGCAGGCGTTGCAGGCACGGGTCGATGCCGACTGGCAAGACCAGTCCTGGCGCGTCCGCGCAGAGCGTTTTAGTTTTATGCAGCCGCAAGGCCAGCGCTGGCCCGAAAGCCAGTGGGAGCTGCGGCGATTGAGTCCACAGGGACAGCCGCAGATGCGCCTGGCGCTGGAGCATGCCGACTTACAGATGGCGGCCACGCTGGCCCAAGCCCTGCCGCTGCCAGCCCCCTGGAAGCACACACTGCAACGCTGGCAACCCCAAGGCCAGGTGCAAGCACTGCAAGCGCAGTGGTCTTCTGCGGAGATGTACCAAGCCAGTGGCCGCATGCAGAACCTGAGCTTGGCGGCGCAACCTGGAACTGATGAACACACCATAGGCATACCGGGCGTTGAGCAGTTGCAGCTGCACTTCCAACTCAATCAGCATGGCGGCCAAGCACGGCTGCAGATGCAAGACGGCGCTGCGCACTTTCCAGGGGTGTTTGAAGAGCCACGCGTCCCGCTGGAGCGCTTGACCGCTGAATTGCAATGGACCACGGTGGCAGACGCCATCCAGGTCCAAGTCAAGAATGCGCAGTTTGCCAATGCCGACACCGAAGGCCAATTGCATGGCAACTGGGAAACAAGCGGCGATCCGGCACAACGCCTACCCGGTCGGCTGAACCTGCAAGGCCGCCTAGAGCGTGCCGATGGGGCGCGTGTACACCGCTATTTGCCAACGGCCATTCCCGCAGACGCACGCCACTATGTGCGAGACAGTGTGCTGGCCGGCGAGGCGCGTAATGTGCGCTTTGAGGTACGCGGCGATTTGCAGCACATGCCTTTTACCCAGCCGGAGCAAGGCCGTTTCTGGATTGAAGCGGATGTCAGTAAGCTGGCCTACGACTATGTGCCTGAGCGCCTTCTGGCCAAAGGACACACGCCTTGGCCGGGGCTACGCGATCTCAGCGGTACCTTGGTGTTTGACGGCGTCAGCATGTACGTACGCCAGGCACAAACGGCTTTCGACGGTTTTGAGCAGTTGCGCATGGCCCAAGTTGAAGCCCACATCCCGAATCTGAACGCGCCGCAAGTGCTGGTCCAGGCCCAAGGCACGGCCCCTTTGGCCAACATGCTGCATTGGGTCCGCCAGTCCCCTGTCGCAGCAATGACCGAGCATGCGCTGGACAAGGCACAAGCCCAAGGCATGGCCCAGCTGCAATTGCACTTGGACTTGCCCATTGCCCATCTGGAGCGCAGCGTGGTGGAAGGGCATGTGGGTTTTGATAGCAACCGGCTGCAGTTCGTACCTACGGCGCCGACGCTGTACGATATGCGCGGAGGAGTTCGGTTTCACAGCCACGGGTTTGAATTGCAACGCGTCTCTGCGCAGGCTTTGGGCGGCCCCGTGCAGCTCAGCGGCGGCATGGCTTCTGCACAAGAAGGCGTGCGCATCCATGCACAGGGCACAGCATCCGCCATGGGTTTGCAGCGCGATGCTTTTTTGCCTTGGTTGGAGCCGCTGGCCCAACACATGCAGGGACAAACCGCCTACGCCGTGGAAGTACAAGCCTCGCAAGGCCAACAATCGGTCACAGTGCAGTCGAGTTTGCAAGGCTGGACCTTGGCCTTGCCAGAGCCCTTGCACAAGCGCAGTGACGATGCATGGCCATTGCATATTCGACATATTGAGCGCCAAGGCCAGCCGCAGGAGCTAGAAGTGCGCCTCGGAGATCGAGTGCACACCTCGCTGGCACTGCAATCCGATGGCGCATTGCATGCAGGTACGGTACGAATTGGCAATACCACCGCTCTGACACGCCCTGCTCAAGGTTTGGCTGTCCAAGTACAAACACCTCGCTTGGATCTGGATGCATGGCTGGCCCTGTTGCCGGCCACACCGCAGGACGAAAGTTCTTCCAATATCGCAGCCCAACCGCCTGCCTGGCTGCCACGCCAAGTGCATTGGCAAGTGGATCAATTGCGCTGGAAGCAGCGGGAGCTGCATGCACTAGAAGGCCGTATGGAGCAACGTCAAGGCATCTGGCACGGATGGGCAAAGGCACCGCAGTTGGAAGGACGGTTTGAGCTACACCCCGCCAGCTTGCACAGCAGCCAGGGCAAACTCGTTGCGCGCCTGAGCCGACTGCATATTCCCCAAGCCGAGGCGCTGCGCCTGAACGAAGCTGAACCCAGTGAGCTCCAGTCGCCTGACAGCTTGCCAGCGCTGGATATAGAGGTCGACGATCTACACATTGGCACCAAGGTACTGGGCGCGCTGCAATTGCAGGCCCGCAATCGGCGAGGTAACTTTGGCCCCGAATGGATGTTGGATCGCTTTGTTTTGCAAACGCCAGAAGCGCGCTGGAATGCTGAAGGTGTGTGGGGACGAGAACGTGCATCCGGTCCACGCCGGACAGCACTGAGCTTTGCTTTGGACATGAACAGCTCAGGCTCCTTGCTTGAGAGCTTGGGCTTGCCCGATGTCATCCGGGATGGTCAGGGCAAACTTGATGGGCACATAGCTTGGCAAGGCTCGCCAATCTTACCGGACTGGAAAAGCATGGACGGGGCCGTGCACATGCAAGTCGACAAAGGACAGTTTCTCAAGGTCGAGCCGGGCATGGGCAAGTTGCTCAGTGTCCTGAGCCTGCAATCATTGGCACGCCGTGTGACACTGGATTTTCGCGATGTATTCAGCCAAGGGTTTGCGTTTGATTTCATCCGCGGCGACATTCGTGTCCAGCAGGGTGTCGCCACGACAAACAACTTGCAGATGAAAGGGCTAAATGCTGCTGTGTTGATGGAAGGTCTTGCTGATCTGGCACACGAAACCCAGGACATTCGCGTGGTGGTGGTGCCTGAGATCAATGCCATGACCGCATCGCTGGTGGCCACGGCCATCAACCCGGTGGTGGGGCTGGGCAGCTTTTTGGCACAAATGTTCTTGCGCGGCCCGCTGATGGAAGCAGCTACGCGCCACTTTCATGTGCATGGATCTTGGAGCGATCCAGTGGTCGAGCCTGTTGCCAAGCGCGAAGGCGACGAACCCTCCTTTGCACCGATGCTCCAATAACCCAAGGGAGAAGTGATGAAAGTTGCAGTTTTGCAAATGGTTTCGACTCCGGATGTCCAAGACAACCTGCGCGTTGCGGAGCAGCTGGTCGCCCAAGCCAGCACTGAAGGCGCTGAGCTGGTCGTGCTGCCTGAGTACTTTTGTGGCATGGGACTGCGAGATACCGACAAACTGGCTTGGGCTGAGGCTGCGGCGGGTGGCCCCATTCAAGCTGCGCTGAGCCGCTGGGCGGCTAACCACCAAATCTGGCTGGCGGCGGGCACCGTGCCTTTACAAAGTTCTCATCCGGGCAAAGTCTTCAATAGCTGCTTGCTCTTTGGGCCGCAAGGGCAGCTGCACGCCCGTTACGACAAGATTCATCTATTTCGTTACTCCAATGAACTGGAGCACTATGACGAAGCTGCCGTGATTGCTGCCGGCCAGCAACCCATTGTGGCCACCATCGAAGACCGCCAAGGGCGCAGCTGGCGCTTAGGTTTGAGTGTGTGCTATGACCTGCGCTTTCCTGAGCTCTACCGCGCCCATGTGCAGGCAGGCGCAGACATGCTGCTGGTGCCTTCAGCCTTTACACATACGACAGGCCAAGCCCATTGGGAGATCTTGCTGCGCGCACGCGCCATTGAAAACCAGTGCTGGGTGCTGGCGGCTGCCCAAGGCGGCAAGCACCCTAACGGGCGATTGACCTGGGGACACAGCATGGTGGTGGATCCTTGGGGGGAGATCCTCACTGAACAAGAGCAAGATGGTCCGGGCATTGGCTATGCGGTGTTAGATTTGGCGCTTTTACAGCAGGTGCGCACGCGCCTGCCCGCTTTGGAACATCGTTGTTTGTGAACCCTCTTCAACCCTGGCCTTGGCAGCGCTGGCACAGCGCTTGGCGACGCTGGTCACTGTGGACCTTGCTGGTCGTGCTAGTGGTCGGCATGCTCATCATCATGGTCTGGCTGGCTGGCCGCTATGAAGCCTCGCAAGTCCAAGACAAACTCGACCGTGACACCGCACAGGCTGTCGTCGAAATTCGCTCTGGGCTTAGCCGCAATCTGCAAGATTTGCAGGCCGTCAATGCCTTGCACGTCACGCCTGAGCAATGGAGTGTGCGTGTGGCAGAACTGCTGCAAGTGCGGCGCGAATTGCTTCGTGTGGAGTGGCGTGACGAGAACATGTCGGTGTTGCAGGCTGCAGAAACGCCTTACCGCTCGGTAGAGTGGGACACGGATTACCGCGAAGAGTCGTTCAGCCAAGCTGTCACAGCCTGTGCCAATGCGCGGCGCACCAACAGCCCCGCCTACTCACAAAGCTATTTTCAGATTCTGGGCGAAACCCTGGGCGCCGAGTTGATGGAGGTGTGCCTGCCGCAGATTGATGCGGGCCAAATCAAGGGCTTTATGGTAGGCACCTATTCGCTGCAACACATATTGACTTCCCAAGTCAACAAGCAGCTCACGCAAAACCAGGAGGTTTCTTTCACGGAGCCCGATGGGACCCGTCTGGCGCTTGTTGGTGCCGCCTGGCGCGGCTCACGCATTTTTACCTCCCAGCAGTTGCTCGATCTGCCTGGCAACACCATGGTGCTGCGCATGGACAGCTGGCACCGTGCGCCCAGCGTATTTCCCAACGTACTGACCGCATTGGTCACCGGCATGGCCATTGCTCTGGTGTCGGTGCTGGTGGTGCTCGTGCGCGACAACCGCCGTCGCCTGCGGGCCGAGCGTGACTTGGGTGACGCCTTGGCTTTCCGCAAGGCCATGGAAGACTCGTTGATCACCGGGCTGCGTGCACGCGACTTGCAAGGCCGCATCAGCTATGTGAATCCAGCGTTTTGCAACATGGTGGGCTTTAGCTCGGAAGAGTTACTGGGTCAAAGTTTTGCGCCGTACTGGCCCCCAGAACTGGCCGAAGAATATGTGCGCCGCCAGGCCAAGCGCCTCTCAGGCGCGACACCTCCTGCGCGCGAGGGCCACGAATCGGTGTTCATGCGCAAGGACGGCACACGCTTTCCCGTGCTGATTTTTGAAGCGCCGCTGATCAACGCCCAAGGACAGCAAACGGGCTGGATGAGCGCCTTTATCGACATCACCGAGCAGCGCCGCATGGAAGAGCTCACGCGCGCCTCCCACGAACGCCTGCAGGCCACGGCGCGCCTGGCCACGGTGGGTGAAATGGCCTCATTGCTCAGCCATGAACTGACCCAGCCGCTGATGGCCATGTCCAGTTATGCCAATGGTTCGCTGAACATGCTCCAGCGCGATGGCGATCTGCAAAGCCTGGACGCGCCCACGCTGCGCCAGCGGCTGTTGGATGTGCGCTCGGCCATGGAGCGCATCGCCTACCAGGCCGACCGCGCAGGCAAAGTCATCAAGAGCGTGCGAGACTTTGTGCGCCGTCGCAGCCAAACCCATGAAGTGATTGCCGCGCAAGAATTGCTTGATGCGGTCATGCCGCTGATTCGGCTGCAGGCCAGCAAATTGGGTGTGCAAGTTCGTGTGGATATTGAGCCCTATCTGCCTTTGATGGTCTGTGACGCCACCATGATTGAGCAGGTCATCCTCAACCTGGCGCGCAATGCCATGCAATCCATGGAAGCCATGGAGCCCCAGTACAAACACCTGACGATTGCGATCTACGCAGGGGAAGGCGACACGCTCAACCGCCTGGTCTTTTCGGTGGCCGATCTGGGCTGTGGCATCCCGCCCGAGGTGGCGCAGCAATTGTTCACACCGTTTTTCACCACCAAAGACGAAGGCATGGGCTTGGGCTTGAGCATGTGCCGCACGGTGCTGGAGCAACACGGTGGAGAATTGCGTTACAGCCCTAATTCCCCTCGTGGTACGGTGTTTACCTTCAGCCTGCCCCTCGCAGGCGACTGAGAAAATTTAAGCTGACACCATGGAACCTGTGACCAATGCCACGGTATATATCGTGGACGATGATGCGGATGTGCGTGACGCCCTTGCTTGGCTGCTGCGTTCACGCCGCCTGTATAGCGAGAGCTTTAGCAGCGCTGAAGCATTTCTGACCATGCTGGAGCAACGCTCCATTCCCCGCCAACCCCAATGCCTGCTGTTGGATGTGCGCATGACGGGTATGAGCGGTCTGGCCTTGTTTGAACAGCTCAAACAGCGCGAAGGCTTGATTGAAACCGTGCCCGTGATTTTTCTGACGGGTCATGCCGACGTGCCTACGGCCGTGCAAACAGTCAAGCAAGGGGCTTTTGATTTTTGTGAAAAGCCTTTTTCAGACAACGTGTTGGTGGACCGCATTGAGCAGGCGCTCAAGCTCTCAGCTGATTACATCGAAGCCACGGCTCTGCGTCATTCGCTGACCAGCCGTTTGGCCGAGTTGACCGACCGTGAACGCGGTGTGATGAAGCTGGTGGTCGAAGGCGTGCCGAACAAGCTGATTGCCGATCAGCTGGACATCAGCGTGCGTACGGTGGAGGTGCACCGCGCCCGCGTGTTTGACAAAATGCAAGTGAAGTCCGCCGTAGAACTGGCCAATTTGCTGCGCACACACGGCCAGCTATAGCGACGAGCCTCCGCGCTACGCATATACAACAAAAAGCGCTGCCATGAGCAGCGCTTTTTGTTGGTGCTATTACACCCAACGCCTCAGACTTCAAGCTGAAACGCCGGCCGTGCTCACTTACTGAGCGCGTTCACCCACAAAGATTTCCACACGGCGGTTACGTGCGCGGCCGTCAGCTGTGCTGTTCGAGGCAATTGGTTGGTAGGAGCCACGGCCTTCGGTCGCAATGCGGCTGCCATTGACGCCACGCATCA
>JBJEZV010000125.1:10786-13286 GCA_051887595.1 Comamonas sp. | reverse complement strand
TTTGGGGTGGCTGATGGGGCTCGAACCCACGACAACAGGAATCACAATCCTGGACTCTACCAACTGAGCTACAGCCACCGTAGAGGGAAGAAAAAACCCGCCTCTCGCAAAGCGGGTCTTTTGTACAAATTTTGGGGTGGCTGATGGGGCTCGAACCCACGACAACAGGAATCACAATCCTGGACTCTACCAACTGAGCTACAGCCACCGGAAGAGATTTGAATTATAGCTGGTTTATTGACCACAAAAGGAAACCAGCTATGAATTTCTTTGCTTAAGGACGTGCCACCTTGTATTCGACATTGAATTTCTTCTTCAACATCTCATAGTAGGCAGCGCCTTCTGCATTGCTCATCAATTGTACATACTGCAAGGACGCCTGACGGGCAAAGTCTTCAGTTCTTTCACCAGCATCGACAATTTTGTTGATTTTGACGATGGCATAGCCTGCTGCGCCCAGATCCACGCCTTCCCAAGCGGGTAAAGCATCGGTCTTCGCTTGCAAAGCAGCATCCAGCACTTGGCGCGGCATACCCACAGGCTGATCGCGCGAGACCGTCACGGCAGGCAACAATCCCTGCGCTTGATTTGCATCGGTCTTCCACGCCTGCAACTTGCTCTCACCGACTTGACGCGCCAGTACTGCGGACTGCTGCTCGATATACAAAGCCTTCACTCGATCCTGCACCTCGTCATAGCTGAGCTGCTTGGCAGGCTGATAGGCCAGCACACGACCTGCGACCATGCGGTTGGAGCCCAGATCCACAGCGTCGGTATTGCGCTTGTTTTCAATGCTATCTGCGCCAAACAAAGCTTCCAGGAAGGCCGGGTTGGCCAAAGGACCTTCTGCACCAGACTGAGGCTCGCGGGTCACAGCATCCGCAACCTGTAGCTTCAGACCGAGTTGGTCCACCGCAGGCTGCAGGCTTTCGGCTTGCTCATAGACCAAGTTGGCGAAGGTTTCGGCCACTTCGGCAAATTTACGCTGCGCCTGCTGATCTTTGAGCTCGTTGACAATCTTTTCGCGCACAGCTGCAAAGCTAGGCACGTCAGGCTTTTTCACATCGGTGACTTGAATGATGTGGAAACCAAACTCAGTTTGCACTACATCACTGATGGCATCCTTATCCAAAGCAAAGGCCACTTGTTCAAACTCAGGCACCATCGCTCCGCGTTCAAAGTAACCTAGATCGCCTCCAGCAGCAGCAGATCCCGGGTCTTGCGACTGCGCCTTGGCAACGTCCGCAAAACTGGCAGGATTGGCCTTGACATGCTCCAGCAGGGTTTGCGCCTGCGCCTTGACCTTTTCACGCTCTTCGGCAGACAGACTGGCAGGTGCATTCAACAAAATGTGGCGCGCACGGCGCTCTTCTTTGCCATCGGCCAAACGCGCAGCGTTCTCTTTGTAATAGGTTTGAAGATCGTCTTCATTGAGCACAATGCCATCGCGCACCGATTCAATGTCCAGCACCACATATTGCACTTGGGCTTGTTCTGACTGCTGGAACTTTGCTGCGTGGCTCTGGTAGTAAGCCTTGAAGTCTTCTTCCTTGGCCTGCACTTGGTCCGCAAAATCCTTGGCCATGAACTGCGCCACTTGAATTTCACGGCGCTGCAAGAAAGCATCCATGGCTGCATTGGTCACCACGGGTGTGGTCACCGAAGTATTCATGATGTTGCCCACCACTTGCGACAGCGACATATCACGGCGCAAAGAGGCTTCATACGCCTCGGGCGTCATGCCTTGCGCTGCCAGCAAGGCACGGTAACCCTCTGCATCCAGACTGCCATCCGGTTTGCGCAAGCTGGCAATGGCGGGAATCGATTGCAGCGTACGCGCCAAAGCAGCGTCGCTGGTGACGAGAGTCATTTTTTGCGCCGCAGTGCGGAACACACGATCTCGCACCATGCGCTCCAACGTGGCAAAACGCGCTTCTGGAGAATCCAGCAACTTGGAGTCAATATTGGGGTTTTCAGCGCGCAAACGGTCACTTTCGTAGCGGTGCGCATTGTCCCAGTCGTTTTGGGTGATTTCCTGCCCATCCACCCGTGCAACTGTCGGGCTGGAGCCCGAGAAGTAGCTCTGATCGATACCGACAAAAATAAACGAAGGAATGATCAGCAAGAACAACAAGATCATGACGAACTTGGAATGCTTGCGGATTGATTCGAGCATAGTCAATCTTTCTGAGGATGCATAAAAAAAGGCGAACCACTGTTCGCCCTTCAGGAATGTCGTGCATCACCGCAACGCTTTGCAGCAAAGTGCACTGCACCGATGGTGCACACGCCATTCACCATAAGGAAACTCGAAGATTCTACTCGTTCAAGCTCTTAACCCTAGTCGCAGGCAAACACCATCTTGTATGCGGGTTTGCGTGGAACCGAACAACTGCCAACAAACGCTCAGCCGAGACCAAGTCGAGCAACAAAAAAGGCACCTAGAATTTTTCTAGGTGCCTTTTTGCACTATGAAGTGGTGGGTGCTAACGGGGTCGAA
>JBJEZV010000125.1:0-10686 GCA_051887595.1 Comamonas sp. | reverse complement strand
GCCTTGGAAATATCGGCGTTGTTAGCAATGTGCTCAATCAGTTCAGTCTTATTCACAAGATGCCTCTCGAGAAATGGTTGTTGGAGCGCCTTTGCGACCAAATCCCTCTGGGATTCAGCACCTTGTCGGTGCTTGTCAGCGTTAGGCGAGATTCTAGACGGGTTTCCTCGGCGTTTTAGCGAAAAACGCGATTTTTTAGCGCATGCTGGTGAAGGTCAGCATCTGTGCTTTCGCGTTGCCACCGCCTGCCGAGAGCAACACACGGTTTGTACACGCACCCAAGCATTCAAGCAATAAAAAAGCGCTGGGGTGTTCCCTCAGCGCTTGTGGATTGGCAGCTCAGTGCTTGACGCGACTGCGTATTTCCGGAATGGCCTTTTGGAGGTAGTACACCATGGACCAGACGGTCAACACTGCTGCAATCCAGATCAACACCAGCCCCCATAGACGTGTGTCGATCACTCCCAGCAAGACGCCATCGAACAACAAGAACGGAATGGCCACCATTTGCACGGTCGTCTTGACCTTGCCCAGCATGTGCACCGCCACACTCTTGCTGGCGCCAATTTGCGCCATCCATTCGCGCAAGGCTGAAATGGCAATTTCGCGTCCGATGATGATCAAGGCCACAAAGACGTCAGCGCGTTGCAAGTGCACCAGCACCAGCAAGGATGCACAGACCAGAAATTTGTCCGCCACTGGATCCAAAAAGGCACCAAAGGACGAAGTCTGGTTCAGACGCCGCGCCAAGAAACCATCCAGCCAGTCCGTGGCAGCGAAGATCACAAACATCGAAGCCGCCAGAAGATTGCGAACCTCGGGGGCAAAAGGTGCGTAGAACACCCCAACGATCAAGGGGATCGCGACAATGCGCGTCCACGTCATTAAGGTGGGAATCGTGAAAAACATGGACGCGATTGTGTCATGCCACACAGCGATTGCCGATCACATGGCCTGTAGTGTTTTTGCCCATTCAATGCAGAGCGCGGTAAATGTCTTCCGCCAAACTGGCAGAAATACCATCCACGGTCATCAAGTCTTCGATGCTGGCATTGCTGACACCGCGCACACCGCCAAAGCGCTGCAACAAACGTGCGCGGCGCTTAGGGCCTACGCCGGGAATATCTTCTAAGCTGCTGTGCCCCGTACGGACTTTGGCACGCTGTGCTCGCATGCCTGTAATGGCAAAGCGGTGGGCTTCATCTCGAATCTGCGCCACCAGCATCAAAGCGGCCGAGTCGTGCCCCAAATACACCTTGGGTCGCCCATCAGCAAACACCAGCTCTTCCAGCCCCACCTTGCGGCCTTCGCCTTTTTCAACACCCACAATGCGCGACACATCCAGCGCCAGCTCCACAAACACTTCGCGGGCCATGCTCACCTGGCCTTTGCCGCCGTCGACCAAAACCAGGTCCGGTAAGCGCGGCCCCTTCGCATCAACCTCTGCCCCTCCGGCAGCTTGCTGGGCTTGCGACACAGGCAAATAACGGCGTGTGAGCACCTGCCGCATGGCGGCATAGTCATCCCCCGGGGTAATGCCTGTGATGTTGAAGCGCCGGTACTCACTGTTTTGCATCTTGTGGTGGTGAAACACCACGCACGATGCCTGCGTGCTCTCACCTGCCGTGTGAGAGATATCAAAACACTCGATCGTTAGTTCGTCCAAATGCTCTTGTGGCAAATCCAGCGCTTCTGCCAACGCACGCGTGCGGGCCTGTTGCGAGCCTTCTTCAGAGAGCAAACGTGCCAGCTGAATGCTGGCATTTTGTTGCGCCATCTCCAGCCAAATACGCCGTTGCTCGCGGGGTTGATGCACCGCCATGATCTTATGCCCCGCTTGGGCAGATAAGGCGCGCACCAAATCGGCATCCACCACTTCACTGAGCACTAGCACAGGTGGTGTCGGCACATCGATGTAGTGCTGGGCCAAAAATGCTTCCAGCACGCGCAGCTCTACAGATTGCGCCTGCACATCTTCTTCAGATTCATAGACGCCCATGGCATCGTCGAGTTGCGAAGGAAAGTACGCCCGATCACCCAAGTGACGTCCGCCACGCACCATGGCCAAATTGACACACGCGCGCCCGCCCTGCACCTTCACGGCCAAGATATCCACGTCCTTGTCATCTGCAGTTTCAATAGCCTGCTGGTGCAGCACCTTGGACAAGGCCGACATCTGGTTGCGTATTTCCGCTGCTTTTTCAAACTCCAGCGCTTGCGCATGCCCCATCATGCGCTGCTCCATCTGCTGCAGCAATGCCTGGGTTTCACCGCGCAGCATGGCTTCAGCATTGCGCACATCCGCCGCATAGTCTTCAGCACTGATCAAATCTACACACGGGCCACTGCAGCGCTTGATCTGATAGAGCAAACAGGGGCGCGAACGGTTGGCAAACACCGTGTCTTCACACGTGCGAAGCCTGAATACTTTTTGCAGCAGTTGAATGCTTTCTTTGACTGCCCAGGCACTGGGGTAAGGGCCGAAGTAGCGGTGCTTTTTATCTGTGCTGCCGCGGTAGTAAGCCATGCGCGGAAAACTCTTGGCATCGCCACTGCTCCATCGCCCTTCTTGTTCAGCCGTTCCTGTGATCTTCAAGTAGGGGTAGCTTTTGTCGTCCCTGAACAGAATGTTGTACTTGGGATGCTGGGTTTTGATGAGGTTGTTTTCGAGCAGCAAGGCTTCCGCTTCAGAGCGGACCACCGTGGTCTCTAGCTTGGCGATCTTGCTCACCATGTGCCCGATGCGAGAGCCTCCGTGGTCTTTCTGGAAATAACTGCTCACGCGCCGCTTTAAATTTCTCGCCTTACCCACGTACAGCAACTGGTCTGTGCTATCGAAATAGCGGTACACACCAGGCAGGGATGGCAAGGCGGCCACCTGGGCCAGCAGCTCGGGAGAATGTTCAGCACAAGACATGCCCCCATTGTCGCGCCTTGCTCGCGCTATTGGCTACAGTTGCACGGCTGCCCGCCACTCATGCCTTACTGAATAAGGTCGGGGCAGCAATTCTTGTTTTCTTTGCCATGCCTGCTTCCACACTTTCTGCTTGCTCCACCACTGAACACTGGGCGATTTTTTGCCAGGTCATCGATAACTATGGGGATGTGGGCGTGTGCTGGCGCCTGGCTAGTGATCTGGCAGCACGTGGAGTAGCTGTGCGTCTATATATCGACGACGCATCTGCACTGCAATGGATGGCTCCGGGTGGTGCAGCAGGCGTTACTGTCGTCCATTACGACAGCCCCTACCACGAGCATCCCAGCGTTGTCATTGAAGCTTTTGGCTGCGAAGCCCCTGATGCCTATTTGCAGCAGCTTGGCCAGCAAGTACAACGCAGCCGCGCGCAGAACAGTGCTGCGCCGGTACTGATCAATCTCGAATACCTCTCTGCCGAAGAGTATGTGGAGCGCTGCCACCGCTTGCCCTCATTGATCATGTCAGGGCCAGCCCGAGGGCTGACACGGTGGTTTTTCTATCCCGGCTTTACCCGTGCAACTGGGGGCTTGCTGCGAGAACTGGACTTGACGCTGCGCCAGCAACGCTTTGATGCCGGCGCTTGGCGTCTTGGACATGGCATTGCGCCTGGGCACACGACCATTTCCTTGTTTTGCTATGAACCGCCTGCGCTGGCGCAGTTCATGCACGATTTGCAAGGCTTGCAAGCCCAAATACCTTGCCATTTGCTGGTGACACCCGGCCGCGCAAGCGCAGCGGTGCAAGCGTTGGGCCAAGACTGGAACTTTCCGGTCAGCTTTCTTGACGCACGCCCACAAACCGCATTCGATGAGTTGCTATGGGCTTGCGACCTCAATCTGGTACGCGGCGAAGACTCGCTCGTACGCGCGCTTTGGGCAGGCCAAGCATTCATTTGGCAGATCTACCCCCAGCATGACAATGCCCACCACGCCAAGCTGGACGCGTTTTTAGATTGGCTTCAGGCACCAGCGAGTCTGCGAGCGTTTCACCATGCCTGGAATGGCATGTGTGATCCAAAGACCCTGCCTGCAATTACCCCGATCCTGTTACAGGAATGGAAGGACTGCGCCCAGCGTGCACGCGAGCATTTATGGCGACAAAACGATCTGATTGCACAGCTGCATCCGTTTGTGGCTGAAAAAAGCTAAAATCTCGCCTTTGCCTTCCGAGTCACTGGTGTGCGTACGCACAGTCGCGACTTTTGGGACGGCTCCCGCCGCGGAACATGCGGCAGGCTTTCCGCTTGCAACAGCGACTTTCTTGCCTGCCGTGTTGAGCGGCTTCACCCAACCAGCTAAGCAAGCTATGAAAATCGCTCAAGAAATCCGCGCCGGCAACGTGATCATGTTCGGTAAGGACCCCATGATTGTCCTGAAGACTGAATACGCACGCGGTGGCCGTGGTGCTGCCACTGTGCGCATGAAGCTCAAGAGCCTGATTGGCAACTTCGGCACAGAAAACGTGTTCAAGGCCGACGACAAGATCGACAACGTGATCTTGGACAAGAAGGAGTGCACCTACTCCTACTTCGCTGACCCCATGTATGTGTGGATGGACGAAGAATACAACCAGTACGAAGTGGAAGCTGCCAACATGGGCGACGCCATCAACTACCTGGAAGACGGTATGGTTGCTGAAGTGGTGTTCTATGACGGCAAGGCCATCTCTTGCGAACTGCCCACCACCATCGTGCGTGAAATCACCTGGACAGAACCTGCTGTAAAGGGTGATACCTCCGGCAAGGTGATGAAGCCCGCCAAGATCGCGACCGGCTTTGAAGTGGCTGTTCCTTTGTTTGTGGACCAAGGCGACAAGATCGAAATCGACACACGTACCGGCGAATACCGCAAGCGCGTGTAAAGGTGGAACAGCCCGCTCGGGCTGTGACGCTGAACAAAAAAGGCTTCCCTTGGGAAGCCTTTTTTGTTGGTTGTGCCGCGTTTATCCTGTGCAAGTTTGAAGTTCTACAGTGCCAGCACCACGCGCTCAGACTTGCCGCGCGAGCAGCAGCTCATCATGCGCTGCTGAGCGGCCCGCTCTGCTTTGCTCAGTACCTTGTCGCGGTGGTCAATCTCACCTTCGAGCACCTGCACCTCACAAGTGCCACACAGCCCTTCGTTACAATCGCAAGGAACGTCGACACCCGCCGCCTGCAAGGCTTCAAGCAATGTCTGGCCTGGGCCAACCTGCACCAGCATTTGCGAGTCACGCAGCTCTGCGACAAAGCCAGTTTCTTTGCTTGGATCCAGGCTGGTTTTCTCTGCGGAAAAGTGTTCGAAATGCAGCACGCCTTCTGCCCAGCCACGGTTAGTCGCCAGCTGCTCTAAGCTGTCGATCAATCGGCTGGGGCCACAGGCATACACCCTTGAATGCGCATCCACCGATTGCAGCAGTTCGTGGAAGTCTGCACGACCTTGGCCACACGGCTGCTTGATGTGCAAGCGCAGCTGCTGTGCATGGTCACGCTCCACACGTTCCAGCAGCGCCATGTGTGCTCGGCCACGTCCACAGTAATGCAGCTCGTAAGACTTACCCAGCGCCTTGAGCCGATCTGCCATGGCAACGATGGGAGTGATACCAATACCTGCTGCGATTAACACATAGTGCTGCGCTGACTCATCCAGCTTAAAAAGATTCTTGGGGCCAGCCATCAGCAGATGGTCGCCCGGCTGCAACCGTTCACAAAAAAAACGCGAACCGCCGCGGCCATTGATCTCACGTTGAATAACCACCTGCAAATAACCATCGCCCGGCTGTCCACACAACGAGTATTTGCGACGAAAACCTCCCGCTATCAAATCGACATGTGCTCCTGCCGTCCAGCTGGGCAGCGCGCCACCTTGTGCATCTGCCAGTCTCAATCGGACCAACCCTTCCCCCTCAAATTGCCGATCAACGATGACCACTTTGCGCGCAATTTTGTCTTTTAGCGGAGGCCCTACATAGAAGGGTTGCGCCACAGGCACTTCATCAACCACCGGATTTTTTTGCGGATCCCAGCGCGCCCACAAGGCCGAGGGCCCTCGAAACGAGGTGTTGGGAAGATAGGCTAGCTCCTGCTCAGGGTCCAGTTCAATGTGCGGCAATCGGCGCGTGAACTCTTCGACAAACACACGGATTTGCATGCGCGCAATGTTTTTGCCCATGCACTGGTGCGCTCCGTAGCCAAAGCTCATGTGGTCGACCGCGTTTTCGCGGTAGATATCAATTTCGTCAGGCTGCTCAAAATGACGTTCGTCAAAGTTTGCTGACGCCTGTACCAGCAACAGCTTGCCGCCTTTGGGAATGCGGACACCGCCAACCTCGGCATCGTTCGTCGCCACGCGCCGCCAGGCAATGATGGAGCCGCCTACGCGCAGGCATTCTTCGACTGCATTGGGAATCAAGTCTGGGTTCTCACACAGACTCTTCCATACCTGCGGACGCGACAACAGCGTATGGAAGGTATTGGCTGTCGACAGCGAAGTGGTTTCATGTGCCGCAGCCAAAATGGCCATCATCATGGAGCGCAGATACGACTCCGGCACAACGTCTGGGTGCAGATGGTGCTGGCGAATGGATTCGTACATCCAGCCCTCTCCATCGGGCTGCGCCATCATCCGCTCCAAAATACGTTGCGCCGTTTGCCAAAAACGCCCCACCTGGTGCGCCACCTGGAGTTGCTCTTGCGCTGTAGGCCGCCCCCATGTATTGAGCGTATGCGCCACGGCAAAATGCTTCAGTTCTTCTACGCCCTCATCAGGCACACCCAGAAACTTCAGCGCGACCGTGAGCGGGATCTCAAAGAACATCTCTTTGACCAGATCTGCCTGTCCGCGCGAGACAAAGCGATCCATGTACTCGCGCGCCAACTTGCGCACCATGGGCTCCAGTGTGGCCAAACGGTCAGGCAAGAACGCATCCACCAACAAACGGCGACGTTCCATATGGTCAGGTTCATCTTCATTGACCATGGTGCGCGCCATCGCATAGCCGTAGCTCTTGAGGATGTCCATCACCTCAGGCGTGGCAGGCGTGATTTTTTCCAACGCAACCGCAGGTGAAAACAGCAAATTGTCGCGAAACACCGCCTTCACATCTTCATAGCGCGTCACGACCCAGTAGCCCAACTGAGGGCTCCAAAACACCGGTTCCTGCGCACGCGCCCAGCGCAAATAGTCTGCGGGAGCTTGCAGATATTCCGGCGCGAATGGATCAAATGCAGCAGCTTGCGAGCTGACGGGACAGCCAGTCGGACTGGTTTTGGCGCTGAATGGGCACTGGCCAGCTGCCGGGGCTAAGGACGGGGACATCACGGGCTCCTTCAAACACTTTGCGTAATCGTATTACGCAATGCGTATTCAAGCCCTAGTGTTACCCCTAGGTCATATCAGCGCTGTAGCCCATCGCCTT
This sequence comes from Comamonas sp., assembly GCA_051887595.1. GTDB lineage: Bacteria > Pseudomonadota > Gammaproteobacteria > Burkholderiales > Burkholderiaceae_C > Comamonas. The sequence continues at coordinate 3,317 of JBJEZV010000125.1, read as the reverse complement.
GCTAATGCTTTGCGCCTCCTTGCGCACCTGTTGCACCACAGGTGCATCAACCGCCAGATCGAAACTCTTGGTGGCTCCTAGCACGGTCAGCACCGCAATGACTTGCCCCTCGGCGCTAAAAATGGGAGAGGACACCGCGCTGATACCACGCAGCAATAAATCCTGCACCGCCGCGACACCCTGCTCACGCACTTGTTTGGACCACGTGGCGAGCCCCTCAATGCACCCCCCCAGCATTTGCTGTTGCTCAGGTGTACCCATTGCGAATTCCGCTGCAGCTTTGCGCTGGGTTTCGCTGTCTTGGGCATAGGCCAAGAACGCCTGCCCCGTGGCAGACCACAGCAGCGACAGCACCGATCCCGGGCGGATATTGACCGTCACCGGCAAAGACGGCTCTTCAATGCGCAGCACGGTCGGCCCCAAATTGCCCATTACAGCGACAAAGCAGGTCAGCTCCAGCTCTGTGCGCAGACGACGCAGAGCAGGTTCGCTCAGCCGCACCGGGTCACACTGGCGCAGCGCTGCTTGACCTAAACGGATAGATTCGGTCGACAGGTAGTAGTGCAGCGTGACAGGCTCTTGCGCCACAAAACCTTCCTGCGCAAAACTGCTGAGGTAGCGGTGCACCTTGGCCGTGCTCTCGCCCACGTTCTGGGCAATGGCCGTTAGGCTGGCCGAACCGCCCAAGCGCGTCAAAGCCTTAAGGATGGCAAGCCCGGTTTCGGCAGACTGCACCCGTTGCCGGCGGTCCACGGGTGTCGCTGCTGCAACAGTTTCTTGATTTTTTCGCATGGCAAAGGCTCGTATCAGGGTAAGCACGGAACTCAAAATTACGCATTGCGTAACAAGATTCCATTCATCGATATTGAATCACTTTCGACAAGGAGACAAGCATGACAACACGTAGAGGTGCTGCACTCGTATTGGCGGCCAGCGCACTGTGCGCTTTCAGCGGTTTGGCCAGCGCACAAAGTGCCGCAGCTGCGTACCCCACCAAGCAACTGCGTTGGGTAGTGCCCTATCCTGCAGGTGGCGGTTCAGACTTCTTGGCACGCACCATCAGCCATCAGCTGAGCCAACAAGTCAATCAAACCGTCCTCATTGAGAACAAGCCCGGCGGCAACACGGCCATTGGTGCAGTCGACGTGGCCCGTTCGCAGCCTGACGGCTACACCATGCTGTCTGCCGACAACGGCACGATGGTGTTTAACTCGGCCTTGTACTCTCGCCTGACTTACAACCCAGAGAAGGATCTGACCCCCGTCACGCTGATGGGCAAATTCCCCATGATCTTGGTGGTGGGTGAGAAGTCCGACGTCAAAGACGCCAAAGACTTTATCCAGCGCGCCAAGAGCAGCCCCGGCAAGATCAGCTATGGCTCTGCCGGTGCTGGCAGCCCCCACCACTTGGCCATGGAGCTGCTCAAAGTCAGCTCGGGCTCGCACATCGTGCACATTCCCTACCGCGGCGCAGCACCTGCTCTGGCCGATCTGGCAGCAGGCCAGATCGAAGCCATGATGGTCGACATGGCCGCAGGCGCGGGCTTCCTCAAGAGCGGGAAGGTACGACCTTTGGCCGTAGCCAATCCCACCCGCCTGCCACAATTGCCCAATGTGCCTACCTTTGCCGAACTGGGCATGCCTGAAGTCGAAGCTGCCGCGCAAGTGGGCTTGGTCGTTGCAGCCGGTACGCCACCTGCAACTGTCAATGCGCTGTACCAGCACATTGCCAATGCCATCAAGCACCCTGAAGTCAACAAGAAAATGGTCGACTTCGGTATTGAGCCTGTGGCCAACACCCCCCAGCAATATGCAGACCTGATCAAGGCAGAAGTGACCCGCTGGCACAAGCTGATCAAGGACCAGAAGATTCAGCTGGACTGAGTACATTCGGAGGAGCAAATCCTCCAAAAAGAGAGCTAGCTCCCTTTTAGATTCAAGGGTTTCAGATAGATAAATATCTGAAACCCTTTGTTTTTGCTGGATAACCGCTTCCATAACTACAGCAAAAAAGATGAGATCATTGGTAAATAAGGCATCAGGCACGCAGCTGTGAACATTTTTAGAGCTGCCTACCACCGCCCAACAACAATTTCAAATACAAAACACCTTGAAATCATTGATTGATGCTGGTGATTAGCTTCTTTAATAGAAGCAAATCAGCCTTTACCAAGCAGTGAGCCCTCGCTATCCAAGGCCTTAATTACACGGACAAATTTTCACAATCCATCAGGGTTAGCAACAGTTATTCAACGACCAAAGGCCTTCAAAAATCCTAGCGTTCTCAGAAGGGAGAAAGGCAGGATTGAACGATGTCCATGGAAGACAAGTTCTTTTTGCAAGACGGCATGCGTGTCGCGCCCCAAGAGTGGCAAGCATGGAAAGACAGCCAAAAGCGGGCTTTTGACTTGGCCAGCGATGCATTGGTGCAAAAGGCTCTTGCCAAAGAAGCCCAAGCCTCTGCAGATACGCAAGCAGTGCGCGCTCTAGATGCTCAGGAGATGGCCGACGAAGCCTGCGAGCAAGAGCGTCGCTACAAAGAGGCGTTTGAAGATGCAGTGAATCGTCAAAGAACCAATAGCTCACAGTAACTTTTGTTCTTTCGCCATTGCTCAGATGCACTGCATGAAATAGCAAAGCCCGCTTTCGCAGGCTTTGCTGTATGCGATCCTTCGCAAATCGGTTAAGCGGCTGGCCTTAAACCGGAATGCCCACCAGATCGTGGCCCTGCACACCCAGGATGCGCACCGAGATCAGATCGCCGGTTTTGTAGGTCTTGCTGGCCTTCTCAGGAGGCTGGATATGCACTACGCCATCGATCTCGGGAGCATCTGCATAAGTACGGCCCACGCCGCCTTTTTTGCCCAAACCCACAGCCTTGTCGACCAGCACCTTCATCACCTGTCCCACGCGGCGTTGCAGGCGCTTGGTCGAAACTTCTTCGGCCACAGCCATAAAGCGAGCACGGCGCTCTTCGCGCACTTCTACGGGCAACATGCCGGGCAGTTCATTGGCCGTGGCGCCTTCGACAGGGCTATAAGCAAAGCAACCCGCACGGTCGATTTCAGCCTCGCGAATAAAGTCCAGCAGGTGCTGGAACTCTTCCTCGGTCTCGCCGGGAAAGCCCGCGATAAAGGTTGAACGGATGACCAGCTCAGGGCAAATCTTGCGCCATTCGCGGATGCGGTCCAAGTTCTTCTCGCCAGAAGCGGGACGCTTCATGCGCTTGAGCACATCGGGGTGGCTGTGCTGCAGCGGCACATCGAGATACGGCAAGATCTTGCCTTCTGCCATGAGCGGCAGCACGTTGTCCACGGT
>JBJEZV010000124.1:0-1709 GCA_051887595.1 Comamonas sp. | reverse complement strand
TGGTAGGAGCCACGGCCTTCGGTCGCAATGCGGCTGCCATTGACGCCACGCATCATCAAGTAGTCGCGTGTGCTGTTGGCACGGTTCAAAGACAAGGGGTTGTTCACAGCGTCAGAGCCGGTGCTGTCGGTGTGGCCCACGATACGCACTTCGGCGTTGGGGCTGCTGCGCAGGCCTTCGGCAAAGCGATCCAAGATCGGGGCAAAGTTGCCCTTGATGTCGTAGCGGCCGGTGTCAAACGAAATGTCGCTGGGGATTTCCAGCTTCAGCTGGTTGTCCTGAGTTTGCACCACATTCACGCCGGTACCTTGGGTGGCTGCTTCCATTTCAGCCTTGCGCTTTTCCTGATTTTGCGACCAGATATAGGTGCCCAAACCACCAATAGCAGCGCCAGCTGCAGCGCCTACACCGGCTTTGCCGCCTGTGGCCGCGCCAATGGCAGCACCAGCCAGTGCACCTACGCCAGCGCCTGTGGCGGTGCGCTTGGTGGTATCCGATACGCCGGACATGCCTGTGCCATCGGTGGCACAACCAGTGATGGTCAAAGCAGCAGCAACAGCTGCGATCAAGGTGAGGTTTTTGCGCATGGTTGTTCCTTTAGGTAATGCTGCTACGACGGTAGCGAAGCCATGTGCCCATTGTGTAAACGGCTTGCAGCGGGCCTATCAGCCACGCATGACGGCTTACGTAGGAAAGAACTCCGCGCCAAGATCAGTCCCGCGTCGACTTATCTTCTGCGTCCGAGGGCAGTTCACCTTTGCTGCGACCATGGAACATGGTCCACCACACAATACCCACCAAAACCACCAACGCAAGCAAAGCTTCAAGCAAAATCAAACCCATGACCGCATCCCTCCTGCTTCGTGTTTCGATGGCTTTGATTGTAGGTAGCCTCGTTGCTTGTTCCTCAGGCCCACGCACACCCCCACCAACGCCCAGCCAAGATGGGCCCTCCACCAGCTTTCCAACAGGTGCTGTGATTGACACACAGCCGCTGGGCCCTGCCACAGTTCGCCCCAAAAGCCGCTGGCTGCCCGTGCGCTGGAGTGAGTTGCCTGGTTTTGACCAAGACGCCTTGCACGAAGCCTGGAATGCCTGGTTGCGCAGTTGCGAACGCCCGCCAGCGCAACTGGCCGCGCTGTGCCAGGATGTGCGCCGCCTGAGCATTGCCACCGATGCAGAGCAGCGCCATTGGCTGCAAACGCAGCTGCAGCCCTATCGCATCGAAGCACTCGATGGGCGCAAGGAAGGCATGCTGACGTCCTATTACGAGCCTGAAATGGTGGGCTCGCGTGTGCGCACCGAAGAATTCAACGTCCCACTGTATGCGTTGCCCGCAGGCTTTGGCACGCGCAAGCCTTGGTACACGCGCCAGCAAATCGATACCTTGCCCGAGGCACAAGCCGCATTGGCAGGCCGCGAGATTGCATGGCTCAACGACCCCATCGATGCGCTGGTGCTGCACATCCAAGGCTCAGGCCGTCTGCGTATTACCGAGCCTGATGGCCGCGTGCGTAACATTCGTCTGGCCTATGCTGGCACCAATGACCAACCCTATAAAAGCGTGGGCCGCTGGTTGCTGGATCGCCGCTTGATCACCGATGCCAGCTGGCCCGGCATCAGCGCCTGGATTGCGGTCAATCCAGATCGCGTTCAGGAAATGCTGTGGAGCAATCCGCGCTATGTGTTCTTCAAAGAAGAGCCGCTAG
>JBJEZV010000123.1:0-13381 GCA_051887595.1 Comamonas sp. | reverse complement strand
TACAGCAAAGCAAAACCCCTGACCTCCGCAAGAGGCAGGGGTTTTTGTTTTTTAAAGGCCCCAGTTTGTGCAACGCCATGGGCTAGCGGCTGCAAGCACGCAAAAACACAAAAACACAAAAACAACCAATCAACTTTGCAAACCACAATTAAAAAGAGCGCTGTTCCAGCGCTCTATAAGGGTTTGAAAGTGTTTTATATCTGAGGTTGGCTTGAAGACTAGGTAAGCAGCTCTTATTTTTTTTCTTCTGGTGCATGAATGGCATCTGCGCCATGCTTTTCTCCGCTCATGTCAACACGGTCACCGAACTGCATGATCATATACAGCGAAATGGCAGCAAAAATGGCAAAAGCAACGGCAATTTTCCACATGGTTGTCTCCTTGGATAGCTAGTTTTTGGATGCGTGAGCTGCCATGAAAAAAGCCCCAATTCTTGCGAATTGGGGCTTGAACCTTGGAGCAAGCCCTGCTTGAATTAAACCAAGCAGGTATTGCAAAGAGCTTACGCTCGATTAGAACAGGTGACGGATGCCAACGCCAAAGTAGCGGGCCTTTTCCTTTTCAGTTGGAATTACGCCAGTATCGAAGACATCATAAATGCCATCGGTTGTACCGTTCAGGTTGTTGATGTTGCTATAGAAGGTGTAAACCTTGGTGCGCTTGCTCAAGTTGTAGTTGTAAGCCAGTGTCCATTGGGTCGCTGCAGTGTTGTCCAACTTTACGCCGTTGAGCTTGAGCTTGTCAGCACGACCAACATTGGCATGGAATTCGGATGCGCCCATTGTGTACATGGCTGCCAAGCGATAAGCGTTACGCTTAACGGTATCGACATCCCAGTTCAGTTCTTGACGCTGGTAGTAAGCACCCAAGGTCAAATCACCGATAGCGTAGCTTGCACGCAATGCATATTGTTCAGCAGAACCTTGTTCGGGTTGAACCATGTCACGAACTTTTTCTTTGGAGTATCCAAAGCCAAGGCCCAATGGACCATTGTCATAGTTCACGCCCAAGTCCCATGCGCCACGGTTTTCGACGTTGGTACCGATCTCTGCTTTTTCTCCAAACGAATATTGCACTTCAGCGTTAAATCCGCTCAGAGTAGGCATGCGATAGGCAATTTTGTTACCAGCAGAGCCAGAGACAATGTGGTTGCCCATATACAAACGGTCAGCGGTGATGCCGGTATCGTGGTTGTGCATGCTGATGTAATCAGCTGTAGCCAGATAGGATGCGGGGTCAAACGAACCAGCACGCAAGGTACCGAAGTTGCCGGACAGGTTCAACTCGCTGTTGCGCGAGAAGTTGAATTGGTCGCCGTTTGCACCAGCATTGCCAGAGCCGCTGTCAGCATTAAAACCGGCTTCCAGAACAAAACCAGCCTTCAAGCCGCTGCCCAGATCTTCAGTGCCCTTAAAACCGATAAAGGAACCATTGCTCATCAAGCCAGAGAGGGATTGATCGCCCTCTTTGTGGCTTTCGACCGATGTGTTCACGCGGCCATACAGGGTCACGCTGCTTTGGGCCATAGAGGCGGAAGTGCCGCAAACTGCCAGCACAGCCAGCATCATGCGAGTTGTCTTAGTCATGTTGTTTCCTTAGTGGGTTTGAGTTGGAGCCACCTCGCTTTGACGAAGTGACTTGGTCAAAGGGCTGTGGGAATTTTAGGGAAAGCCCGTGGGTGCCAACACTGACTAATGAATATTTCATGACAAATGATGCGTTGCAGCAACATAGGCGGGAGGCTTGCACCATAAAGAACCATTGCTATCAACAAAACGCCCCGCTTTGGAGCGGGGTGTTGATAGGGTGAACGAACTCAGTGCAGTCGATTAGTCGTCTGCGTAGATGTCCACATCTTTGGTTTCACGCAGGAACAGGGTACCAACCACGGCTGTGATACCAGCGATGATGATGGGGTACCACAAGCCGCTGTACATATTGCCGGTCTGGGCCACGATCGCAAAGGACATGGTAGGCAGCAGGCCACCGAACCAGCCGTTACCGATGTGGTAGGGCATGCTCATGGAGGTGTAGCGGATGCGGGTGGGGAACAGTTCCACCAACATAGCAGCGATAGGACCGTACACCATGGTCACCAGGATCACCAGGTAGACCAAGATCACGATCATCATGCCCTTGTTCATCTTGGCAGGGTCAGCCTTGGCAGGGTAGCCAGCAGCGTTCAGTGTGTCGGTTACTGCCTTGTTGAACTCAGCGCTTTTGGCCTTGGCATCATCTCCGCTCAGGCCCACCAAACTGTAGCTGGGGATAGAGACATCGCCGATCTTAATGACCGCAGGAGTGCCAGCTGGCGCGTCTTCAGAGTCATACGACACCGAACGGTTGGCCAGCGTTTGCTTGGCGATATCGCACGAGCTGGTGAACTTGACAGTACCTGTGGGGTTGAACTGGAAGGAACACTCTTTGGGATCGGCCACGATCACCACCTGTGCGTTGGCTTGCGCAGCAGCCAAGTCAGGGTTGGCAGCGTTGGTCAATGCTTTGAACACAGGGAAGTAAGTGAATACTGCCAAGACGCAGCCAGCCATGATGATGGGCTTGCGGCCAATCTTGTCTGACAAAGTACCCCAGATCACGAAGAATGGAGTGCCGATCAGCAAGGCGGCGGCAATCATCAAGTTGGCAGTCACAGCGTCGACCTTGAGCTGCTGCGTCAAGAAGAACAGCGCGTAGAACTGACCGGTGTACCAGACCACAGCTTGACCGGCGGTCAAACCTACCAGCGCCAACAGCACGATCTTGAGGTTCTTCCATTGGCCGAAGGATTCGGTCAAAGGTGCCTTGGAGGTCTTGCCTTCTGCCTTCATCTTCTGGAACGCAGGCGACTCATGCAAAGTCATGCGAATCCACACGGAGATGGCCAGCAGCAGGATCGATACCAAGAATGGGATACGCCAGCCCCAGTCAGCGAATTTTTCTTCGCCCATGGCAGTACGTGTACCCAAGATCACCAGCAGCGACATGAACAGACCCAGCGTTGCGGTGGTCTGAATCCAGGAGGTGTAAGCACCACGCTTGCCGTGTGGGGCGTGCTCGGCAACGTAAGTCGCAGCGCCACCGTATTCACCGCCCAGCGCCAAGCCTTGCAGCATACGCAGGACCATCAGAATCACAGGCGCTGCAATACCAATGGAAGCGTAGTTGGGCAAGATACCCACGATGAAGGTGGATACACCCATGATCAAAATGGTGACCAAGAAGGTGTACTTGCGACCGATCATGTCGCCCAAACGACCGAACACCAGCGCGCCGAATGGACGCACGATGAAGCCTGCAGCGAAAGCCAGCAACGCGAAGATGAAGGCGGAGCCCGCATCCAAACCGCTGAAGAACTGCTTGGCGATGATGGCTGCAAGAGAGCCGTAGAGGTAGAAGTCATACCACTCGAACACGGTGCCGAGGGATGAGGCAAAAATCACTTTGCGTTCTTCTGGCGACATGGGCCGCGCGGCAACTTTGCCGTTTGGTCCTACGCCGTTAGCAGCGTTGATGGCCATGTGTTGTCTCCTGAATGTGATGTATGTGTGCCGCTCAATGCGGGCAATCACATTTTTGGAGGCAGCACTGACCCGCTTCTGACGTGAATCCAACGTGAACTTGCGCCAAACTTACCTTGGACTGACAGATTCAGGTCTAACCCGCGTACACCATTTCGCCATGCGATAAGTGGGCAAATGCCTAGTCCTAATGCGCAGAGTTGGGATCAGGACAAGCCCGAGGAAATGGTCTCGGCGTTTTCCCAGGCCCCGCTGGAGAACCAAGCCTGGTTTTCCAGCGCATCTCGCAGCATGGGCAAGCTGTCCGCGCCCCAGAACATGCGCCCTTGCACTTCAAAAGCTGGCACTCCAAAAACCTGGGCTTGCTGTGCAGTTTCGGTGTTACTGCGCAGCAGGGTTTTGGCGGTATCTGCGTCCGCGCGCACCTGGGGCGCTAACAGCTTGTGCAGTTGCTCCAAACGTTGGGGATCCAAGGCATCAGCGCCGTCTTGCCAGACATGGCGAAACACAGTCTCTGCCACGTAGCGGTTGATGCTGCCATCGTGCGAAGTACGCAGGGCCAAGCGCAGCAGTGGCAAGGGATTAAAAGGGTGCTGAGCAGGCATGTGCAGCGGCATGCCCAGATGCTGGCCCAACCATTGCACGTGGCGGTACGTCCATACACGTTTGGCAGGGATGCCGGCTGGCCCCGGATTGCCATGGCGCTGCAGCAAGGCGCCCAAAAGCACGGGACGGTATTGGACTTGGTAGCTCAGGCCTTGCAAGTGTTTGGGCAATTGCTCAAAAGCTAGCCATGCATAGGGCGACACAAAATCCAAGTACATGGTGATGTGGTGCATGGCGGTATGGCCTCCAAGGTGCTTCAGTTCGAGGACTGGCAGCGCTGCTGAATGCGCAGCCAGATTTGGCGCTGTTGGGAGGCGTGAGCGCTGCCCCACACGCGCAATTCTTCGAGTGTACGCAAGCAGCCTTCGCAGGAGGTGTTGTACGCATCCAAGCGGCACACGCCAATACAGGGTGAGGGCGGCGCGACCGGCGCATCCGCAGCGAGCAGGCCTTGGGCAAGGACCGTGGCCAGCTTGCGCTGCAAAGCCTTGGGTGCGGCAGGCATTTACACGGCCTCGCACACCGCCTGACTGGCTCGCTTGGCGAGGATGGCTTTGGCCACACGCGACTGCGTGCTGCGGCCCAAGGCTTGGCTGATGAATGCGCCGGTGTCGACGAGCTGATCCAGGTCGAGCCCGGTGTCGATGCCCATGCCGTGCAGCATGTACACGACGTCCTCGGTCGCCACATTGCCGGTCGCGCCCTTGGCATAGGGGCAGCCGCCCAAGCCCGCTACGGCGGTGTCAAATTGCCACACGCCCATGGACAGCGCGGCCAAGGTGTTGGCGACCGCTTGGCCATAGGTGTCGTGGAAATGGCCTGAGACATCGTTGATGTCAAAGTGCTGCAGCGTTGCCTCCAGGGCTTTGCGCACCTTGATGGGCGTGCCCACGCCAATGGTGTCCGCCACACCAATGTGCTGCACCCCAATGTCTTTCATGAGCTTGGCCAGATAGCCCACTTGTTCGGCATCCACATCACCTTCGTAGGGGCAGCCGACGGTGCAGCTCATGGCGCCGCGCACATAAATGCCCGCTGCGCGTGCCGCTTCTACAACAGGGGCAAAACGCTCGATGCTTTCGGCGATCGAGCAGTTGATGTTTTTTTGGCTGAACGCTTCGCTGGCCGCACCAAACACCACGATCTCATCGGGCTGTGTCTGCACGGCAGCTTCATAGCCTTTCATATTGGGCACCAGCACCGAGTAGCGCACGCCTGCTTGGCGTTGGATGCCACGCATGACCTCAGCGTTGTCTGCCATTTGCGGCACCCACTTGGGTGAGACAAAACTGGTGACTTCGATTTCCTTGCAGCCTGCTGCTTGCAGGCGGTGCACCAGCTCAATTTTGGTTGCGGCAGAAACCGGCTGCTTTTCGTTTTGCAGCCCGTCACGGGGGCCGACTTCCACCAGTTTGACGCGCGTAGGGTATGTCATGGAAATTCCTCTCAAAGCAGCAAATCCGCCAGTCTGCGACGGTGTGGCCTGCAAGCTTATCGCCAAGCGTGCAGGCCGACCGCATGTGGTATGGTGGTTTTAGAATGTATAGCTGCAAGCCTTTGATTTATAAGGTTTTCAAGGCCTTTTCATTTGAAGATGGCATGCATAAAAGTCGGGCAGCTATGGTTTTTATGCTGCCACCGTGTTTTCGATGCGAATGAGCTCAGCGCCCTCGCTGACTTGGTCGCCTGGCGCAAAGAGCAGCTCCTGCACCACGCCATCGGCAGGTGCGGCAATGGTGTGCTCCATCTTCATGGCTTCCATCACGGCCAGCGGTTGGCCCTGGGTGACGGTATCGCCGGGCTGCACGGCAAAAGACACCACCTTGCCCGGCATGGGGGCCGTCAATCTCCCGCCTTCGCGGTGGCCTGCGCCTGCTTGGGCGAGCGGATCTTGCAGCTCCAGCACCGCTGCGCCACGTGGCGTAAAGATGTGGCGCACATCGGCGCTCACATGCACATTGGCCGTGCTGCGTTCGCCCGCAAATTCCACCAGCAAATCATCGCCTTGCATGCGCCATTGCAGATCGCCTACGGCGGCTTGCACTTGTAATTGCAGTGTGCCGTTGCGCACATAGGTGAGCAGGGCTGTAACGGTCTCGCTGCCTTGCATGAAGACAAAGCTGCGCTGCACGGTGCCGTGGCTGTGCCAGCCATCGCGGCGGCTGAAGGGGTCTGCACCTTGCAGCGCATGTTCAGCCTGCAATTGCTGGGCCACGGCAATGGCCACAGCCAGCGGCGTGGGCACGGCAGTTTGCGCAAACAGCGTGGCTTTTTCGCGCTCGATCAGCGCAGTGTCTAGCTGGGCGGTGGCAAAGGCAGGGCTATGCACCACGTGGCGCAAGAACTGCACATTGGTCGACAGACCCACAATCTGCGTTTGCGCCAATGCGCTGTCGAGCCGTGCCAGTGCTTGCGCACGCGTGTCGCCATGCACGATGAGCTTGGCAATCATGCTGTCGTAAAACGGGCTGATGGCATCGCCCTCGCGCACGCCATCATCCACGCGCACATTGCTGATGGTGAAACTGCTGCACGCAGGTTTACGGTAGATCTGCAAGTTGCCGGTAGCGGGCAAAAAGCCGTTGTCGGGGTTTTCGGCGCAGATGCGCGCTTCGATGGCGTGCCCTCGCATGCGCAGCTGCTCTTGGCGCTTGGGTAAGGGCTGCCCTGCGGCCACGTGCAGCTGCCATTCGACCAAATCTTCGCCTGTGATGGCCTCGGTCACCGGGTGCTCGACCTGCAAGCGCGTGTTCATTTCCATGAAGTAAAACTGCATGTCCTCGGGCGCGTCATAGCCACCCGGTTGCTCGACGATAAATTCCACGGTGCCCGCACCCACATAGCCCACGGCCTTGGCGGCGGCTACAGCTGCCGCTCCCATTTTTTGGCGCAGCACTTCAGTCATACCCGGAGCTGGAGCTTCTTCCAGCACCTTCTGGTGGCGACGCTGCACCGAGCAGTCGCGCTCGAACAAATACACGCAGTTGCCTTGGGTGTCGCCAAACACCTGAATCTCGATATGCCGTGGGCGCTGCACGTATTTTTCGACCAGCACCGCATCGTTGCCAAAGCTGTTGATGGCTTCGCGCTGGCAGCTGGACAGTGCCGCAGCAAAGTCTTCGCGTTGCTCCACCAAGCGCATGCCTTTGCCGCCACCGCCTGCGCTGGCTTTGATGAGCACCGGGTAGCCAATGCGGTCGGCCTCGCGCTGCAGCAACGCAGGGTCTTGGTCGGCTCCGTGATAGCCGGGCACCAAAGGCACGCCCGCTTTTTCCATCAACTGTTTGGATTCGGCCTTGAGCCCCATGGCGCGGATGGCGCTGGCAGGCGGTCCAATGAACACCAAACCTGCCGCTTGGCAGGCTTGCGCAAAGTCTTCGTTCTCGCTCAGAAAACCATAACCCGGATGGATGGCCTGCGCCCCTGTTTGCCGGGCTGCGTCCAAGATGCGCTCCCAGCGCAAATAGCTGTCTTTGGGGGCGCTGCCACCAATGTGTACTGCCTCATCGCAGGCTGCAACGTGTTTAGCTTGGGCGTCAGCGTCGGAGTAGACAGCAACAGTTTTTATTCCTAAACGGACCGCAGTAGCTGCGACTCTGCAAGCAATCTCACCTCTGTTTGCTATCAATATTTTGTTGAACATGCCTTGTCTCCGTTGATGAGTGTTGTTGGCCTCTGGTGCTGATCCAGCAAGCGCGAGCAGTTATGTTTTGGGTAATTGCAATTCGGCGCGCTCGCTGCCGCCCAGCCAACCCTTGAGCTTGCGCATCGCGGCTTTGAGAAAGCGCCACAGCAGCCACGTCACGATCCACATGGCAATGACGGCGATAACCAGCACCACGGCAAATACCGCTGGATTGGCCAGGGCCAGCCACACCGCGCCAACCGCAGCGGTGTCTTCGGCCAAACTGGCGCCTACGTTGCTAAAAGGCTCGGGGCTGGTGTTAATCAGTGCACGCGTTGTCGTTTTGGCGGCTTGGCTGGTCGCGGCCAACGTGCCCCCCATCAGGGCTGCAACGGTGGCCATGGTGGCGTTGTCAGCGCCAAATACGCCTGCAGCCAAGGCGGCACCAGCGGGCACGCGCAGCACGCTTTGAATCAAGTCCCACAACGAGTCCACACCGGGAATCTTGTCGGCAAAAAATTCCACAAACAGCAGACCACCGCTGGCGAACAGCATGGCCGGATGCTCCAGCACATGCAGACCGCCGGGCAGTTCCATGAGGCCCACAGCGCCGAGCAGTCCGACCAAAAACACCACGATGTACAGACGAAAACCGCTGGCCCAGCCCAGCGCTGCAGCCAAAGCCAGCAGACTCGCCATGTCCATGCCACTGGCGGCTTGGCTGACGGTGGTGGCCACGCCGCTGGCGCTGTCAAGCACGGCAGAGCCCGCACGCTCGACGGTATCGCGGTCAGGATGCAAGCCGATGCGGTGCAGCCATTGCAAGATGGAGTCCCAAAGTTCGTTCATAAAGTTCCCACGCCAACGGTTTTCGTCTTGTTCAAGGTTTCGCTTCAGGACAACCAGTTGGGCTTGCGTTTACCTAAAAACGCTTGCACGCCTTCCTTGCCTTCAGCGCTGGCTCGAATGTCGGCAATGCGTTCAACGGTCTCGCGGGTCAGGGCAGCGTTGATCTCACGTTCGGCCGCGTCGAGCACCAGTTTTTTGCAGGCACGCATGGCCGCAGGGCCGGCTTGCAGCAGGTGTTTGAGCAAGCCATCGACCGCACTGTCCAGTGCATCGGCGGCTACGACTTCGTGCACCAGGCCCAGGCGTTGGGCCGTGGCTGCATCAAAGCGCTCCGCCGTTAGAAAGTAGCGATGCCCCGCGCGCGGCCCCATGGCGCGCAGCACATAGGGAGCGATGGTGGCAGGGATCAAACCGATCTTGACTTCGCTCAAGCAAAACTGCGCCGTATCGACCGCGACAGCCATATCGCAGGCAGCCACCAGCCCGACACCACCCGCAAACACATCGCCTTGCACACGCGCGATGGTGGGTTGTGGGCAGGTGTAAATGCTGTGCAGCATATGGGCCAGCTTGTGCGCATCGGCCAGGTTTTCCTCGCGGCTGTAATCGGCCATGCGCCGCATCCAGTTGAGGTTGGCGCCCGCACAAAAGGCTGGGCCTTCGGCGGCGAGGACAACGGCACGCACTTCGCTGTGTTGGGCAACAGTCTCAAATGCTGCGGTCAGATCGGCAATCACTTCATCGCTGAAAGCATTGCGAACCTCAGGCTGGGTCAGCGTCACGGTGGCGACGCCGGCATTCATGGTCAAAGTCACAAGGCGGGACATGGTTTGCTCCTTTCCGATCAACAGACCCTCGATGCAATTACATGCGGAACACGCCAAATCGTGTGTCCTCCATCGGCGCATTGCGGCTGGCAGAAAGCCCCAGCGCCAGTACACGGCGCGTATCTGCTGGGTCAATGACGCCATCGTCCCACAGACGGGCAGTGGCATAGTAGGGGTGGCCCTGCTCCTCATACTGATGGCGGATGGGCGCTTTGAAGGCTTCTTCGTCTTGTGGGCTCCATGGCAAGCCCTTGGCCTGCAGGCCGTCGCGTTTGACCGTGGCAAGCACACTGGCTGCTTGCTCGCCGCCCATGACGGAGATGCGCGCGTTGGGCCACATCCATAAAAAACGGGGATTGAATGCCCTTCCACACATGCCGTAATTGCCCGCGCCAAAGCTGCCACCGATGATGACGGTGAACTTGGGCACAGCAGCCGTGGCTACGGCGGTCACCAGCTTGGCGCCATGGCGCGCAATGCCTTCGTTTTCGTACTTGCGGCCCACCATGAAGCCGGTGATGTTTTGCAAGAACACCAAAGGCACTTTGCGCTGGCAGCACAGCTCAATAAAGTGCGCCCCTTTGATGGCCGATTCGCTAAACAAAATCCCGTTGTTCGCGATGATGCCAACCTGCATCCCTTCGATGCGTGCAAAGCCGCAGACCAAGGTGGAGCCAAAGCGCGCTTTGAACTCATCGAGCGCACTGTCGTCCACGATGCGTGCAATGATTTCGCGCACATCAAAGGGCTTGCGGGTGTCGGTGGGGATCACGCCATACAGCTCCTGACTGTCATAGCGTGGAGCTACCGGCGTCTGATCCGCGAAATGGCTGGGCTTGCGCTGGTTGAGATTGCGGATGGCGGTGCGGGCCAACGCCAACGCGTGCATGTCGTTGTCGGCCAAATGATCGGCCACCCCGGATAGGCGGGTGTGCACATCGCCACCACCCAAGTCTTCGGCACTCACCACTTCGCCGGTAGCCGCTTTGACCAGCGGTGGGCCTCCCAAGAAAATGGTGCCCTGGTTTTTTACGATGATGGATTCATCGCTCATGGCCGGAACATAGGCGCCGCCTGCGGTACAGCTGCCCATGACCACCGCAATTTGCGCAATGCCTTGGGCGCTCATGTTGGCTTGGTTGAAGAAGATGCGGCCAAAGTGCTCACGATCTGGAAACACCTCGTCTTGGTTGGGCAGATTGGCACCACCGGAGTCCACCAAGTAAATACACGGCAAGTGGTTTTGCTGGGCAATTTCCTGTGCGCGCAAATGCTTCTTGACCGTCATGGGGTAGTAGGTGCCGCCTTTGACGGTGGCGTCGTTGCACACCACCATGCATTCCACGCCATTGACACGGCCAATCCCCGCAATCACTCCAGCACCTGGTGCGTCGTTGTTGTACATGTGCAGTGCAGCCAACGGAGCGATTTCTAGAAAAGGCGATCCAGGGTCGAGCAGCTGCTGCACCCGGTCATGCGGCAGCAATTTGCCGCGCGCGATGTGTTTGGCGCGTGCCGCTTCTCCGCCGCCTTGGGCAATGTGCGCGCAATGTGCATGTAAATCTTCGACTAATGCCCGCATCGCGTCGGCATTGGACTTGAAGTCTGCAGATCGAGGGTTGAGTTGGGTGCTCCAAACGGGCATGTTGGCTCCTGATGAATACTGGGGTTTACCCGAGATTGGTTCGTGGTCTTTGGTGTCGTCCGACACTCACGCGCACAGGTGCATCGAAAAATGCAGCATGCACACCGTTGAAACCGTTCTGCTGGTCCTGATGCTTGGCGCATTGACTGGTATTGCTGCGCGCTACGTTCGCGCCATTCCGCTTCCGCTGATCCAAATTGGCATAGGCGCGCTCATTGCCTGGCCGCAAAAAGGCTTGCACATTGCCTTTGATCCTGAGCTGTTTCTGCTGCTGTTCATCCCGCCATTGCTGTTTGCCGACGGTTGGCGCATTCCCAAACGCGAGTTTTTTGCCCTGGCACGCCCAATCTTGTTGTTGGCGCTGGGGCTGGTGCTGATTACGGTTCTGGGCCTGGGCTATCTCATCCACTGGATGATCCCAGCTATGCCGCTGACCGTGGCCTTCACGCTGGCTGCCGTGGTCTCGCCCACGGATGCCGTGGCTGTCTCGGCCATCACACGCAACTTGGGCATGCCACACAAGACCATGCACATGCTCGAAGGCGAATCGTTGCTCAATGACGCTTCGGGCTTGGTGGCGGTGAAGTTTGCGGTGGCCGCTACGCTGACCGGCCTGTTTTCGTGGAGTAACGTTGCCAAAGATTTCACGTGGATGGCTGTCGGCGGCTTGGGAATTGGCGCGCTCATGGGCTGGGGCTTTAGCTATGCACGCGATGCCATCACACGGCGCGTAGGGGACGTGGCCGCCACCCAGATGGTGCTGCTGCTGGTGCTGCTGCCTTTTGCGTCTTACATCGTGGGTGAAAAAATCGGTGTTTCGGGTATTTTGGCTGCAGTCGCTGCGGGTATTGCTACCAATTTCGCGGATTTGGATCGTTCGAACTTTATTTCGGAGCGTCTGCAGACCGAAGGTACTTGGAGCATGGTGGAAGCCGCATTCAACGGTGCGATCTTCTTGTTGTTGGGCCTGCAGTTGCCTTCCATCATGGGCACCACCATCTTGCACTCGGGCTACGCTTGGTGGGAGCTGTTGGGCTATGTGGCAGCGATTTCCTTTGGGCTGCTGTTGGTGCGCTGGGCTTGGATTGAGCTGGGCGTGCACCGTTCGCTGCGCCGTGCGCACCGCGAAGGCAAGATGGCAGAAAAACCCTCTCACCTGCTGAACTTGGCTACCACCATGGCAGGCATTCGTGGGGCGGTGACGTTGGCTGCAGCCCTGTCCATTCCTGTGGCCATGCCCAGTGGCAAGCCTTTTCCGGAACGTGATCTGCTGATCTTCTTGGCCACCGGTGTGATCTTGTTCACCTTGGTGTTGGGTGCGATTGCGCTGCCTTTGATTTTGCGCCGCATGCCTTCGCATGAAGACACTGAAACCCAGCTGGAAGAGCGTGCCGCACGGGTGGCGGCCTGCAAGGCGGCCATCGCCAGTTTGACGCTGACCGAAGCCGATGCGCAAAAGCACGATGAGCAATGGGTGGCACAGTACCAAGAGGTGGTGGGACGCATCACGCAGGAATACCGCAACCGCATCCATTTGCTGGACGATACTTCGGGCGTGGCCACCTCCACGGAAGCGCAGCGCGACACGCCTGAAATGGTGCAAGAACGCCGTGAACGCTACGTCAAAGAAATGGAGCTGCGCATGCACTGCTTGCAAGTGGAGCGCGACACCTTGTATGCGGAACGCCAAGCCCACCGGATCAACGACGAGATGCTGCGGTCCTCGGTCAGCGAACTGGACATGGCTGAAGTGGCTTTGCGCAAGCGTTTGGCGGTTGCACGCCGGGCGGCAGGCATGACCGCCGGTCCGCAAGGGCACTGATGTCTGAGTCATCAACCACCACACTCGGGTGCACATAAAGCATTTGTCTCCTTGAAGCATTGGCCACAGCGGCTTGCTGTGCCAGTGACAAATCAACTGCCCACGCGTTAGCAAGGGCAGTTTTTTTATGCCTTGATGCTAGGGCTGCAGCCGATACAGAAGCAGACAAGCTGGTTGCAATAATTGCCAAATGAGCACGCCCCAATTGTTGCTGTCGCCGTCGGCGCATCACCTTGCACATACGCCGATGGCCTTTGTACGCGCTGTGGTGCAGGCCTACGAGCAGCGCAACATGCCTTCAGCCACGGCTTTGCAGAAGGCACAAATTGCGCCAGAGGAGTTGGTGCTTGAGCATGCTCGCATTACGGCTTTGCAGATGGAAGTGCTGTGTGACCATGCCATGCGCGAGCTCAACGATGAAGCACTGGGGTGGTTTCGGCGACCTTTGCCTTGGGGCAGCTATGGCATGTTGGCGCGTGCCAGTATCAG
>JBJEZV010000122.1:0-1711 GCA_051887595.1 Comamonas sp. | reverse complement strand
TCGCGCTTTTCGCGCTGCTTTTGCTCGATGGCACGCAGCCGCTCGGCAGATTTTTCTTGGCGCTCTTCGCTGTTCAGACGCAGTTCTTGCTCGCGCAGCGGTTTGTCTTGCTCGCGTGCCTGGGCGCGCACCGTGCGCAGGCAGCTTTCCACCGCAAACTTTTGCCAGCACTCTTTCTCAGCAGCCTGCTTTTGGGCTTCGATCTCTGCACGCTTGGCAATGATTTCTGCACGCTCTTGCGCCCGCAGAGTGGCCCGCTGCTGCAGCTGCGCTTGGTGGGCTTGCGCATCGTCAGATGGGGTAGCAGATTCCGACGTTTGTGCCTGTGCCGAGACGCCCAGCAACCCCAGTGCCAAGCACGACAGCCATCGATTCAACCAGCAAGATGTGTTCATAGCATTCGCTCAGGTCAGTCCGGTGTCGACCACCCGGCGCTCCAGCGCCAGGAACTCTTGGGACTGCATTTCGTTCAAGCGTGACACTGTACGCGGAAATTCGTGGGCCAGCGGTCCTTCGGTGTACAGCTGCTCCGGCGCGACAGCGGCCGAGACGACCAGCTTCACCCGGCGGTCATATAACACGTCGATCAACCACGTAAAGCGGCGTGCGGGCGACGCCATGTTCACCGGCATGTACGGCACGTTCGACAGCAAGACCGTGTGGAACTGCGTAGCAATTTCCAGATAATCGTTTTGCGAGCGTGGGCCACCGCACAGCTCACGGAAGTCGAACCAAATCACACCGCCGGCACGGCGCACCGCTGCAAATTCGCGCGACTCGATTTTGAAAACCGGCTTTTCATCGGGCACATCGGCCAGCGTGTTGAAAGCCTCTTCCATGGCCGCATCGGCTTGCGGACCCAGCGGACAATGGTAGAGCTGCACCATCTCCAGCGTGCGGCGGCGGTAGTCGGTGCCGTTGTCGACATTGACCACGTCCATGCGCGCATTGAGTAAGTCAATGGCGGGCAGAATGCGGTCACGGTGCAAACCATCGGGGTAGAGCCCATCCGGCGTGAAGTTTGATGTGGTGACAAAGCCCACGCCGTTGTCAAACAAAGACACGAGCAGACGGTGCAAGATCATGGCGTCGGTGATGTCCGCCACGTGAAATTCGTCAAAGCAAATCAGCTTGTAGCGCTTGGCAATCTTGGCGCCCAAAGCATCGAGCGGGTTTTGCGTGCCTTGCATGAGGTGCAGCTCACGGTGCACCTCGCGCATGAATTCGTGAAAGTGCAGTCGCACCTTGCGCTTGATGGGCACGGCATTGAAAAAGCAGTCCATCAAAAAGCTCTTGCCCCGACCTACCCCGCCGTACATGTAGACGCCACGCGGAATCTCGGGCTTTTGGAACAGCTTTTTGAGCGCATTAGAGCGCTTGGATTTGTACGCGGCCCAATCATCGGCACAGCGCTGCAACGCCTCTACAGCGCGCAGCTGCGCAGGATCGGCGGTAAAACCTTTCGCGGCGAGTTCGGCCTCGTAGGCCGCACGGACAGACTGACTCATGCTCATCCAGCTTTCTTGCTGCTTTTTCAGGGCAGAAAATGCAGATCTTTAAAACAATAGCGCCAAGCCGAGGCATGACCTGGGCTTGGCGGCTATTTTGCTTCTAAAAAGAATTAGAAGTTCAGTGTGCGCTTATCCACGGCCAGTGCAGCTTCCTTGGTCGACTCCGACAGCGAAGGGTGTGCGTGGCAGATGCGGGCGAT
>JBJEZV010000121.1:0-1712 GCA_051887595.1 Comamonas sp. | reverse complement strand
GTGCGCAGGTCAGTCAATTACGAGCACAGGCCTTGCAGGCTGCTGTGGCCACTTCCCCGATGGACCGTCAACGCGCGCCTTCCGGCATGGTGGCCAGTGCCTTGGCAGAGCAAGCGGAAGCCATCGTGCCTTGGCTGTCGCGCTATCAGCCCGCCATGCGAAAAGTAATGGTGGTGTCGCCCGTGATCGCCGTGGCAGTTGCGACCCAATCGTGGTTAGCCGCTTTGATTTTGGTGGTTGCCGCACCGCTGATTCCCTTGTTCATGGCCATTGTGGGCTGGCGTGCCCAAGCTGCCAGCGAGGCCCAAATGCTGGAATTGGGCCAGATGAATGGTTTTTTGCTGGACCGACTGCGCGGTCTGAGCACATTGCGCGCCCTGCACGCAGTACCGCACACGGCCACACGGTTGCGCGCACATGCTGAGTCATTGCGTGAGCGCACCATGCGCGTGCTGCGCATTGCCTTTTTGTCTTCTGCCGTGCTGGAGTTGTTTTCTGCCTTGGGCGTCGCCATGGTGGCGATGTACGTAGGCTTTCACTTGCTAGGCAACTTACCTTTTGGCGCATGGGGAGACAAGCTCAGTCTGGGCCAAGCCATGTGGGTGTTGATGCTTGCCCCCAGTTTTTTTGATCCCTTGCGCGAGTTATCCGCTGTGTGGCATGACCGCGCGGCAGGGCAAGCAGCGCTGCAAGGATTGCAAGCATTGCACCGTGCGCAACTACCTTTGCCAGGTGCATTGCATGTGCAGCAAGCAGATTCCGCACTAGCGGTAGAAATTGCTACGCACGATTTGCAGGTCCATGTCGATGGGAAGCCCATTTTGGCGCCTATCAACTTGCACATTGCCGCTGGTGAACATGTGGCTCTGTGGGCGCCCAGCGGAAGCGGAAAGTCGGTGCTGCTGTCGCAAATGGCGGGTTTGCTGCCTGTGCCGTCTGGACAGCTATCGTGGGATGGCCAGCCTGTAGATGATGAACACTGGCCTCGCCTGCGCGCGCGCATGGCATGGATGGGGCAGCAGGCCCACATTTTTGCGGGGAGTGTCCAGCGCAATGTGGCGCTGGATCGCGCAGGCTTACACGCATCTCATGTGCGGCAGGCTTTGGTTCAGGCCGGTCTAGGGCAGGCCATGGGCAAGCGACTGTCCAGCAGCCTGGGTGAAGGTGGGCAAGGCCTGTCCGGTGGCGAGGCCGTGCGCCTGGCGCTGGCGCGCATGGCAATTCAGCCCCATGCAGGTTTGTGGCTGGTAGATGAGCCGACGGCCCACCTGGACCCGCTCACTGCACAGCAGGTCATGCACAGCCTGCGTTGCATGGCCGCAGGCAAAACGCTGGTGATAGCAACCCACGATCCTGCGCTGGCTGCGT
Source organism: Comamonas sp. (assembly GCA_051887595.1). Lineage (GTDB taxonomy): Bacteria > Pseudomonadota > Gammaproteobacteria > Burkholderiales > Burkholderiaceae_C > Comamonas. Next base: position 344 of record JBJEZV010000121.1, on the reverse strand, counting down.
TGATGGACCGCACCATCGAGCTGCCCATGAAGGAGGTGCAAGCATGAGACCACGGATGGGATTGATTGCAATGGCCAAGATGCTGAGTCGCCTCGCTCCCCGGCGTTGGTGGCTGGGGGGCGCTGCCATGGCCATGTTGACGGTGGTCATGGGCATGGCCTTGCTTGGCCTGTCAGGATGGTTCATCGCGGCGACTGCGATTGCGGGCTTGGTACCTGCTACCGCACTGGTGTTTGACGTGTTTATGCCTTCGGCGGGCATTCGTTTGCTGGCCATGGGGCGCACGGCCAGCCGCTATGGTGAGCGTCTGGTCACCCACGATGCCACGCTGGCGGTACTGGCTG
>JBJEZV010000120.1:0-1723 GCA_051887595.1 Comamonas sp. | reverse complement strand
GGTCAATCACATGGGCGTGCAGCGCGCGGCGCCAAGGCCAGCGGCCAATCGCAGCGAGGCTGCGCTCGTCCACTACGACCATCACTACATCAGGCGAAGGCGTGGCCTTTTGCAGCTGCAAGGAGGCGTCTTGCAGCCACAGATTGATGCGCGGCAGCTGCTGCGGACCGGACAGCCACAGCACCAGGGCCAGCAGGCCCAAGGACATGCACAGCCATTCCAGCCTGAGCGAACGTTGGGTCAATGGCTGCCTTTCACCATCAAAATACTAGCTACTCGCCTTGGTAAAACAAGGATTTGAAGGTGTTTTGTATTGAAGATCCGCATCATTCAAAGGGAAGTAGCTACGGTTCAAAGAGCATGTTTTATGGATGTTCAATCCCCAGACCTGTGCCAGACTGCACCGGCGCACCCGATCCGTCACGCACCAGCGGCAAGATGCGCACGCTGCGCGGCGGAGAAAAGGCGCTGGTCAAACCATTGGGGTCATGCACTTGGATGCGCACATGCCAGGTGCCTGCGGGCAGGCCCGCGGCTTGCCACTGCGGAGTATCTAACATGGTGTCAAGCGCAGGCGTGGTTCCATCTGGCTGGTCAAAGGCTTGCAGTCGGAAACGCTGGCCAGGCTCGCCTGGCCAATGAATGCTGGAGACGCCAGCGACGGTCTGCACCTTCAAATCGTTCAGCGAGGGCGTAGGTGGCGGTGGTTCAATGCGAAAGCGCTGGGCGACGGCAAATGGGCCTTGATCTTCGGCGCCGTCTACTGTACGCACACTGGCTGCGCGCCAAGCGTAACTGCCCGCAGGCAGCTGGCTCAGATCCATCTGGCATACATTGGCGTTGGCGTGCTGCCAGCCGGGTTGGGCAAAGTCGTTGGCAGCGGGAGTCGATTCAGCACTGGCCAGTGTCACGATTTGGTGGCGGTAGGTATGCACGCCATCCACAGGGGTGCACTGCAGCTGAGCTTGGCCCAGAGGTAAAACAGCATCGGGTGCAGGCACCTGCAGCAGAGGAGGCACGGGATGGGCCTTGACGCGCAGGGGCGCCGTCGTCGGCAAACCGCTGATGCCCAAGGCATCGACTGGACGCACGTGCAGGTAGTAGTTGCCATCTGCAATGGCGGCAAAGCGTGCCAATGGCGTGGTGAAGATGCCATTGCGCAGTACCTGGTCGCCTTGGGCATCCGCTGTGACTGCCACGCGCCAGGCCTGAATGTCAGGTGCAGAGGGCAGTGGCAGGTTCAGCCACTGAGCGTCTTCATTGAGGCGCGGCAACTGCTGGGCATCCACTGCGGGCAGCAGCGCGCGCGCAGCGCTGGCTTGGCCCTGTGCGTCCACCGCCACGCCCGTGTGGCGCTGCAAGGTCATGCCAGTTTGCTGGCGCTGGACGTCGTTCAGTGACTGCACGCCCACGCGGCCTTGCAGCACGGCCGTGGTGGCGCTGCCATCGGCGCCCATTTGCACATCAAACTGTGTACCGCGCACGCTGGTGGCCGCTACAGGCGTGATCACATCCAAGCGGCGCTGTGCATCGGCACCGCCGGGCACGCGAATGTCGACACCGCCTTGCTCCACTTCAACGACGGATTGCAAACTGCCCGCGCGACCTCGTCGGCGCAATTGACTCAGCGACAGCTGCGAACCTGCTTGCACGCGTACCGTGCTGCCGTCGGCCAAGCGCACGGAGACAAAGGCATCGGGGTCCAGCTGCAGGCGGTCGCCCT
>JBJEZV010000119.1:0-1726 GCA_051887595.1 Comamonas sp. | reverse complement strand
TCGTCGCGGCCGGAGGCTTCTTGGATGTAGCGGTTGAACTGAACGATGCGCTTGGAGTAGCCAGCCGTGAATTCGTTGAAGAAGTAGCCAGCAAAAAACTTGGAGCAGAGGTTGCGCTCTTTTTCGGATTCGATGAGGGGGGCGTTCGCGAAGATCACAGGGAAAACAGACAGGCCGCAAAGCCACGGTAAAGACAACAAGGCTGCAAGCATGTGGTGCCTGCAGCCTTGTGCGATGGGTCAAAACATGGGGCACGCGCATGGCGTGCCGCAGTGATTAGGCCAGTTTGGCCTTGAGCAGTTCGTTGACTTGGGCAGGGTTGGCCTTGCCCTTGGAGGCCTTCATCACCTGACCGACCAGGGCATTGAACGCCTTGTCCTTGCCGGCGCGGTATTGCTCGACGTTGGCGGGGTTGGCGGCGATCACTTCATCAATGATCTTCTCCAGCGCGCCGGTGTCGTTCATTTGCTTGAGGCCCTTGGCTTCAATGACGGCGTCCACGTCGCTGCCTTCACCCGTCCACAGCGCTTCAAACACTTGCTTGGCGGCGTTGTTGGAGATGGTGCCATCCGAGATACGGCCAATCAGCGCAGCCAGCTGTTCGCTGGACACCTTCACCGCATCCATGCCGATTTCTTCGGTGTTCAGGCGGCGCGAAATTTCGCCCATCACCCAGTTGGAAGCCAGCTTGGGCTGGCCGCAGGCCTTGGCGGTGCGCTCAAAGTAGGCAGCCATTTCTTGGGATTGGGTCAGCGTGGTGGCGTCGTACTCGGGCAGGGCGTATTGCTCGACAAAGCGTGCAGCCATGTGGCGGGGCAGCTCGGGCATCTCGGCCTTGACCTCTTGCACCCAGCTGTCGGCCACGACCAGTGGTGGCAGGTCGGGGTCGGGGAAGTAGCGGTAGTCGGCCGCGTCTTCCTTGGTGCGCATGGCGCGGGTTTCGCCCGTGTCGGGGTTGAACAGCACGGTGGCTTGTTGGATCTCGTAGCCGTCTTCGATCTGCTCAATCTGCCAGCGAATTTCGTAGTCGATGGCGATTTGCATGTTCTTGAACGAGTTCAAGTTCTTGATCTCGCGGCGCGTGCCCAAGGGTGCGCCGGGCTTGCGCACGGAGACGTTGGCGTCGCAACGGAACGAGCCTTCTTGCATGTTGCCGTCGCAAATGCCAATCCAGGTGACGATCTTGTGCAGCTCTTTGGCGTAGGCCACGGCTTCTTCGGTGCTGCGGATATCGGGCTCGGTCACGATTTCCAGCAGCGGCGTGCCCGCGCGGTTCAGGTCAATGCCGGATTCGCTGGGGAACTGGTCGTGCACGGACTTGCCCGCGTCTTCTTCCAAGTGCGCACGCACCAAGCGCACGGTGTGCAGCTTGTCGCCCACGTAGAAGCTCACTTCGCCGCCTTGCACCACGGGGATCTCAAACTGCGAGATTTGGTAGCCCTTGGGCAGGTCAGGGTAGAAGTAGTTTTTGCGCGCAAAGATGGAGCGGGGCGCGATGTGGCTGCCAAGCGCCAGGCCGAGCTTGATGGCGCACTCGACGGCCTTTTTGTTCATCACCGGCAGGGTGCCGGGCAGGGCCAGGTCCACCGCGCAGGCTTGGGTATTGGGCTCAGCGCCAAAGGCGGTGCTGGCGCGGCTGAAGATCTTGGAGTGGGTCGCCAGTTGGGCGTGGGTTTCAAAGCCGATGACGACTTCGTAGCCCTGAATCAGTTTCGCAGTCATGTGC
>JBJEZV010000118.1:11799-13840 GCA_051887595.1 Comamonas sp. | reverse complement strand
ACCAGCCGAAAGCCACCCCAGTGGGGAGGGCGGGGCGGGTTGAGCAAAAACTGCGCACTGTATTTGGCGGCATTGCTCACTAGCACGGTACGGCTAGGGATGACCTGGCTTTGCGGACTGGACCAAGCGCCAATGCGCGAATCCAGCGGACGGCTGTTGAAATAAGCATCGCTTTCTTGCGTACTCACACGCTCGACCCGGCCTTCAATGCGCACCACGCGCTCCAGCTCCACCCAGTGAAACTGCAGTGCGGCAAAGGGATTGGCTTGCAACTCGCGCCCCTTGCGGCTGTCGTAATTGGTAAACCAGACAATGCCGCGCTCGTCATAGCCTTTGATGAGCACGATGCGCGTGCTGGGCCGTAGGTCGCTGCCCACCGTAGCCACGGTCATGGCATTGGGTTCGTTGACCTCGGCATCAATCGCTTCTTGCAGCCATTGCTCAAATTGCATCAATGGCTGGGCGTGGGAAGCCGTCTCATTGAGCTCAGCGCGCTCATAGCTTTTACGGAGTTGGGCAATGTGGGCAGACAGTTCTCGCATGCCCGCCATTGTGCGCTTGCCTCAGTGCCTGCACGCACATCTTGCGTGCGAAACATTGCACTGAGCGACATCAAAAGAACTTGCCATTTCTTTCGATTTGTAAAAAATGTATGTAAATCACGCTGATACTGCGCGCTTTCGCTGTGTCAGCCATAACCATGGCACGGCGCGTGTGCATGTAGAAGGAGGGCGGGCATGGCCAAACAGCAAGCATCCCATTCCGCAATGTTCACCCTGGCAGGCTTGTCGTTGGTGGTGATCGGAGCGATTTCAGGCATGGCCGATGCCGAAGATCTGCGCGCTTCAGCCAGCGCTGCGCCCAGTTTTGAGCTGCCAGCCCTGGCACCTTCGGCCATCGTGCTCAACAGCCAAGCCACGTACCGCGTCGAAAACGAACGGGTGAAGTTTTACTTTGTGCCGGGCAAGGCCGATATTGCGCCCGGCGTGAACCAAGCGCTGCAAGACTTTGTGGATGGTATGGATGCGCACGAGCGCCTGGAAGTCACCGCCTATTTTGAAGACAACCTCGACAGCAGCACACCGGCCTTGCTGGCCCAGCAACGTCTGAAAGCGGTGGTTGGCAAATTCCAGTCTATGGGAATGGACGCTGCCCAAATTGCGACCCAAACAGTTGCGCTTTCTGAGGCGCACCGCATCCAAGGCAAAAATCGGCGCGTAGAAGTCAACATCATCGCCCCTTGATGTTTGGAGCGCACAACGAACAAGCGCTGGACATGCCAGCGCTTGGTTCAGGGCCGGGAAACGGCTTTTAACGCAGACCAGTGCCTGTGCCGGTATCGTCCTTGCGCTCGATCAACTCAATCTTGTAGCCATCGGGGTCGGTCACAAAAGCAATCACGGTGCTGCCGCCTTTAACAGGACCAGCTTCACGCGTGATGTTGCCGCCAGCCGCGCGGATTTTGTCGCACGCAGCATAGGCATCAGGCACACCAATCGCAATGTGGCCATAGGCTGTGCCCATGTCGTAGCTTTCGGTGCCCCAGTTGTAGGTCAGTTCGATTTCAGCTTGGTTGGGGTTGCCGCCGTCAAAACCCAGAAACGCCAGCGAGTACTTGTACTCAGAGTTCTCAGAGGTACGCAGCAACTGCATGCCCAAAACCTGGGTGTAGAAATCAATCGAGCGCTGGAGATTGCCAACGCGCAGCATCGTGTGGAGGATTCTCATGGCGGTTATTGTGCCCAAACTCCAGCAGCAATTGAGCGAGCCAGTGTTTTCTACAGGCTGCAGCCAAGCATCTACAGCGCATCTTCATAAATTACACAATGTATATTATGTTAAATCAATAACGGACATGCGCTACCGTACTTGTCCGACGAACGGCGTTACGGCACGGGCGTACCTTTGAATCCATGCCTAAACCACCTCCTAACACTCCCGGTCAAGTGCCCACTTCGTCATCGCGCAATCGCTTTGCCACCAAGCGCACGGTGTACATCGCCGTCATCGTGCTTGCAGTGGTGTTGCTGGCCTCGTTTGC
>JBJEZV010000118.1:0-11699 GCA_051887595.1 Comamonas sp. | reverse complement strand
GCACGGTGTACATCGCCGTCATCGTGCTTGCAGTGGTGTTGCTGGCCTCGTTTGCACCTTGGTAAACCTGTCTTAGCCAGACGAAAAACTGGTTGCCATCAGCGCAAGCTGTCCAGAAAAGCTGCCATATCGCGCGCTGTTTGCTCGGTCATGTCCATGGTCGGCATGGCGGAGTTGGGCTTGATGCGCTGGGTATGTAGCAGCCACTGCGCCATGTTGTCTGGCGTATTGTCTAAAACCCCGGCAATACGTTGTCGGCGGGCCATGCCGTCCAAGCTGGGGCCGATATGCACTGGCGATTGTGTCAACCCTGGGACCTCGTGACAGCCCAAGCACGCATGCTGGTACATCGCGCGACGGCCGCGCTCGATGCTGGGTGTGTAGGTCGCTGTACTTATGGGCTCCGGTCGGCACAGTTCATAAGGCTCACTCTTGGATTCATGCACCTGCCATTGGGTGATGGCTTGAAATTCCGTTGTTGTCAGCGTTGGCATGGCTTGCACAAAGGCCACGACGGCCCAGATATCTTGCTCTGACATGCGCATTTCCCATGCGGGCATGCCACTCATGCGAATGCCGTTGCGCGTAATCCAGAACAACTCGTTCGCCTGCCAACGTTGTGTGGCATTGACCAAGGGACCGGGCAATGGCTGCATGGCATGCGCAAAGCCTTGCGGCGCCGTCCCGACTCCACCGTGGCATTGCAAGCAGTGCTGGGCATAGCACAAAGCACCGCGCTGCAATTGGGCGGCATCTCCCAAAGGCGGCGTTGCAATCGATCGGGCGCGTAGCCGCACCGATGCATCCAGCGCACGCACCAATATGTCGTAGACCGGCTGTGAATGTGGACGGTTGGCGCTGACGTTATATAGACCGCCGAACACGATGGCGGCGCCGATGCCAGCGGCAACCAACGCTGCTGCCAGCAAAGTCCAGACCACGGTTTTTTTACGCGTTTGGGGCATACGCCATTGTCCTACCCGTGATGCGGCAGACCTGTCGGTGAATGTCCATGCGCAGTGCCCATAATGAATTCATGCTTGAAGCAGCTGCCCTGCCCGACCCGCTCAGCCGTCTCCACAGTGATTGGCTTTGCGTGCTTGTCATGGCTGCTTTCACGGCAGGGTGTCAACCTGCTTCTGGCCCTCCTCCATCCACAAACGCACAAGCAGTGATCGGCAATGCGCTGCACGGTCAGCGCTTGCTGTCGCAGTACCAATGTGGAAGCTGCCACTCCATTTCCGATGTGCTTGGCGCCAAAGGCACTTTGGCAACGCCTTTGGATGATTTCAGTCAGCGCAGCTATATCGCCGGACAAATTCCCAATGAGCCTGAGGCACTGGCGGCATGGATTGCACAACCCCATGCTTTGATTGCCACAACCACCATGCCGGATCTGGCGGTGTCTCCGCAGGACGCGCGCGATATGGCCGCTTATTTATGGGCGCGGCCATGAGCATGCCCTACGAAAAGCAACCACAGTCAGCCTGGCATTTCACGGAGTTTGTCGAAATCTCTCTTGTTTTGACGGTGGGCGCAGTGGTGCTTTTTGTGGGCGTCATGGTGTTGCTGGCACTGTCGTTACGCACGCTAGAGCATCAGCAGTTGCGCAGCAAGCTGTGGCTGTTGGGCGGAGGGCTGGCTTTGCCTGTGGTGGTATTGACCGCCCTCTTCTTTTACAGCGAAGCCCGACGCGCGCTTTGGAAGCCTTTGCCTCCGGCCAACGCGCTCATCGTGTCAGTGATTGGGCATATGTGGTGGTGGGAGGTGCATTACGACGATCCCCATACAGGCCTGAAATTTTCCACGGCCAACGAGATACGCTTACCCGTCGGACGACCGACCTACTTTGCGCTGAGCAGTGCCGATGTGATCCACAGTTTTTGGGTCCCGGCCTTGGGCGGCAAGATGGACATGCTGCCGGGCAAGATCCAGCACTTGCTGGTGAGTCCGGACAAGTTAGGGAACTGGCGAGGTCAATGTGCAGAATTTTGTGGTGAGCAGCATGCGCGCATGGCTTTGGATGTCATGACCTTGCACGAAGCCGCATTTCAGAACTGGGCGCAAGCGCAGGCGCAACCTGCTCTGACGCACGATGCAGTGCTCAATCATCCTGGCCAGCGTGCTTTTCTACGCGCCCGCTGCCAGTTTTGCCATACCGTGCGCGGTGTGACCGATGTGATTGGATCCGATCACACTGAAGCAGGCCAAGGCCCTGACCTAACGCACCTGGCCAGTCGGCGCAGCATTGGCGCCTCTACCCTGCCCAACAATCAGGCGCAATTGCTGGCATGGATTCGTCAGCCCCATGCCAACAAACCTGGCGTGCAGATGCCTGCCGGTGCGATGCGCTTGTCCGATTCAGAGCTGGAGGATATCGCCACATGGCTGAGCCTTCTGAAGTAAAGCGGGACCAAGACCACCGCTTCCCCAATACGCTTCCGCGTCCTGCTGGCGAGCTGCAAGCCTTACAGAAAGCGTGGCAGTCGCCGCGTGGCTGGCGCCTGCTGTCTGCCGTCAATAACTCGCAAATCGGGGCCTACTACATCTTGGCCGCCATGCTGTTTTTTGTGCTGGGCGGGATTTTGGCCTTGCTGATGCGGGCGCAGTTGGCAGTGCCTGACAACACGCTGCTGAGCGACAGCACTTACAACCAGCTGTTCACCATGCACGGCACGGTCATGATGTTTTTGTTTGCGGTGCCCGTGGTGGAAGCCATCGCCGTTTTTTTGCTGCCTAGCATGCTGGGCGCTCGCGATTTGCCGTTTCCTCGGCTTTCCGCCTATGCCTTTTGGGCCTACGCTATCGGCGGACTGGCATTTTTTTGCACGATCTTTTTTGCGGCCTCGCCCGATGGTGGCTGGTTCATGTATCCGCCGCTGACCAGCAAAACCTACTCACCCGGCGTTGGAGCTGATTTCTGGTTGCTGGGTATTGGGTTTATTGAAATCTCTGCCATTGCTGGTGCGATTGAGCTGATCATCGGCATCTTGTTCACGCGTGCGCCCGGTATGCGACTGTCGCAAATGCCGGTCTACGCCTGGGCCGTGCTGGTGAGCGCGTTGATGATCATCTTCGCTTTTCCGGCAGTGATTGCCGCAACCACATTGCTGGAGCTGGAGCGCGCCTTCGATTGGCCGTTTTTCAACCCCGATCGAGGTGGTGATCCGCTGATATGGCAACACCTGTTCTGGTTTTTTGGGCACCCTGAGGTCTACATCATCTTTTTGCCAGCTGCAGGCATGGTCTCCATGATGGTGCCAACGATGGCGGGCACACCTTTGGTGGGGCACAAAGCCGTGGTGTACGCCTTAATGGGTGTGGGCATCGTGAGTTTTCTGCTGTGGATGCACCACATGTTCACCAGTGGCGTGGGTGTGGTGGCACTCGTGCTGACCTCGATTGCCAGCTTTGTCGTGGCCATTCCTTCCAGCTTGCAAGTCTTCGCCTGGATTGCCACCTTCTGGAAGGGACGTGTGCGCATGCAAGCACCGACCCTGTTTTTGCTGGGCTTTCATTTTATTTTTGTTCTTGGCGGGCTCACCGGAGTGATGGTGGCCGTTTTGCCATTTAACTGGCAAGCACACGACAGCTACTTCATCGTGGCCCATATGCACTACGTGCTGATCGGGGGCATGGTGTTTCCCGTGTTTGCCGCGCTGTATTACTGGATGCCTGTATTCAATGGTGCCCGCATGTCTGAACGCGTCGCGCGTTGGGTATTTGGCTTGATGTTTGGCGGCTTTAACCTGGCATTTTTCCCGATGCACATCAGTGGCTTGCTGGGCATGCCTCGGCGTGTCAGTACCTACCCCGCAGGCTTAGGTTTGGAGACATTGAACCTGCTGTCAACAGTTGGCGCATGGGTTTTTGCTTTGGGCGTGCTGGTGTTTTTGGTCGATGCAGCGCGCAGCCTCCGCCAAGCTGCTCGCGATCACGATAACCCGTGGAATGCAGGCACCCTCGATTGGTTACCACCCCGTGACTATGGCGTGCGCAGCATCCCACAGATTGACGCACTGAATCCTTTATGGACTCGGCCAACATTAGCCCAAGAGGTTGAAGAAGGTCGCTATTGGCTGCCCGGCACCATTTTTGGCGGACGAGAAACCTTAATCACATCCGTTCGTCAAGCATGGCCACGGCAGTTGTTGCGCTTGCCTTCAGATGGATGGGCACCGTTTCTCGCAGCATTGGGAACAGCAGGCTTTTTCATGCTGTTGACGGTGGAATGGATCTGGCTGGCCTTTGCCATGGGGCTGCTGGCCATTGGCTGCATTGTGCAATGGCTCTGGAAGCTCGACCGCCGCGCCCCTGAGCCTACGGCACACATTGGGGCTGATCTGTGGGTTCCTGTTCATGCACGCACTTGGGCCTCGCACTCGTGGTGGGCCGTCATGCTCTTGATCGCTGTGGACTACACCGTATTTGCAGGCTTTGTTTATACCTACGTCCATGTCTCCATGGCTTTGGAGGTCTGCCCTCCTGCGGGCGCCTCCTTGCCATCGGGCATGCTTTGGAGCCTGAGTGCTGCATTGCCTGTTGCTTCCATGGTGCTGATGGCCAATTCACTGCGCCGACCACTAGGGCAAACGGCGGGCGAACAGCAACACATGCGTTGGTGCGCCTTGCTGGCTATAGCTTGTTTGATCTTGGGCTCGATCGGGGTCTGGTGGAGTTACGCGCAGACCGGCTTGTCTCCCCAAGCCGATGCCTGGAGCGCAGCGGTTGCTGTCATGCTGGCTTACCAAGGCCTGCATGCTGTGATCTTGCTCATCGCCGGAGGTTTTTTATGGAGCAAATCTCTGTCCGGCCATCTGCACCCTCTGGCCTGTGCCACCTTAGACAACGTGACTTTGCTGTGGCTAGCACTGGCAATGCAAGCTGCGCTATGCCAAATAATTATTTGGGGCGTAGCGGCAGCAATGAATTGATCGGGAAAACCCTTTAGCACCCACCATCGATTGCTACCTATAGTTCTAAAAAATAACTTTATTTTAAAACTACAGGTAGGCATATGCAGATCGCACAAGGACAAGAAATCTGGCATCCCAGCGAACAACAAAAGGCAGAGAGTGGGCTGGGGCACTACATGCAGTGGCTCCAGCAACACCGCCAGTTGACCTTCGCTAATTACGACGCGTTGTGGCAGTGGTCGACCAGCGAGCTGGAGGCGTTTTGGGGCTCTGTGTGGGAGTACTTTGATGTGCAAGCCGATGGTGATCCGAGCGTGGTTTTGCACGAGCGCAAGATGCCGGGCGCGCAGTGGTTTCCCCATACACAGCTGAACTACGCGGAGCACATTTTCCGCAATGCCACCAGCGATCGCCCTGCCATCTTGGCCCGCTGTGAGGGCCAGGAGGTGCGCAGCGTATCTTGGGGAGAACTGCAGCGCGATGTTGGCGCACTGAGTGCCAAGTTGCGTGCGCTAGGTGTGGAGCGCGGGGACCGTGTGGTCTCGTATTTGCCCAATGTGCCGGAGACGGTGGTGGCATTTCTGGCCTGTGCCAGCATTGGCGCCATCTGGTCAAGCTGTGCCCCAGAGATGGGGGTGTCCGTGGTGCTGGACCGTTTTCAGCAACTGCAGCCCAAGCTGATTTTTGCCACCGACAGCTACACCTATGCGGGCAAGCAATTTGACCGCCGCGAAGTTCTGGAGCAGGTCATGCAGGGGCTGCCAGATATTGAGCATGTGATCCATGTTCCGGGCCCTCAGCAGCAAGCCCTGAACTTCCGTAGCACCCTGGCCTGGAACGACGCCGTTGCAGAGCCGGCCGAATTGCGCTTTGACCGCGTGCCTTTTGACCATCCGTTGTGGATTGTTTACTCCTCGGGCACTACAGGATTGCCCAAAGGTATCGTGCACAGCCACGGCGGCATCGTTATCACCCACCTGAAAACCAACCGCTTGCAGCACGACGTGCGTCCAGGCGACCGTTTTATGTTTTTGGGCAGCACGGGCTGGATTGTCTGGAACCTGATGGTCGGTAGCTTGTTGGTAGGCGCGACGGTGGTGTTGTCCGATGGCAATCCCTCGGCTCCCAGCGATGATGCTTTGTGGGAGTTCATCGATGCTTACAGCATCACACACTTTGGCTGCGGCGCGGCTTTCATGATCAAGAGCATGAAAGACAAGGTGCAACCCAACCGGGATGGCCGCCGCTTTGACAAGTTGCGCAGCATCAACTCCACCGGCTCTCCCCTGCCCTTGGATGCCTATGCCTGGGCATACGAAAACGTCAAACAAGATTTGTGGCTGGCCTCCATCAGCGGCGGCACCGACATTGCCTCGGGTTTTGTGGCGTGTTCGCCCATCGTGCCCGTCAATGCCGGAGAGATTCAGTGCCGCGAACTGGGCGTGGCCGCTTATGCCTTTAACGAGCAAGGCGAAGCTGTGGTCAATGAGGTGGGCGAGCTGGTCATTACCTTGCCTATGCCCTCCATGCCCGTGTTCTTTTGGAACGATACCGAAGGCAAGCGTTACTTTGACAGCTACTTCGACGTCTTCCCCGGCTACTGGCGCCATGGCGACTGGATTTCGTTCAGCGAACGCGGAACTGCAGTGATCTACGGCCGCTCAGACACCACCATCAACCGCTTTGGCATCCGTATGGGCACGGCTGAAATCTACCGCGTGGTGGAAGAAATCGATGCGGTCAAAGACAGCCTGGTGGTGGATCTGGAATTCTTGGGCCGCCCTTCGTTCATGCCTTTGTTTGTGGTCTTGGCTCCAGGGCAGCAGCTGGACGCAGCCTTGACCGAGCAAATCAAAAACGCCATCAAGACCAAGGCCTCTGCACGCCATGTACCCAACGTAGTCGTCCAAGTGCCCGAAATTCCACGCACGCTCACAGGCAAGAAGATGGAGTTGCCGGTGCGCAAACTGCTGCTGGGCGCCGATGCCCGCAAGGTGGCCAGCCCCGATGCCATGGCCAATCCCCACAGTATTGAGTTTTTTGAAGCCTACCGCGCCCAAGTGCCCACGGCTTAAAACGATAAAAAACTGCACCCACGTTTAAAAAAACAAGGAGACATCACATGTTGAGAAGAAAATTTACGGCACTTGCTGCCCTGACCGCGCTGACTGCCGCTAGCCATCTGCCCGTGCTGGCCCAGACCAATGACTACCCGTCCAAGCCCATCAAAATTGTGGTGCCCTATGTGCCCGGCGGGCCGGTCGATGTGATGGCGCGCATGGTGGGCGATAGCCTGTCACGCAGCATGAAGGCCACCGTGCTGATCGAGAACAAGCCCGGCGCAGGCTCCAACATTGGCACCGGCTATGTTGCCAAATCGCCCGCCGATGGCTATACGCTGCTGCTCGTGCCGGGTAGCACGCTGACGATTAACGATGCGCTCTATAGCAATCTGAACTTCAACCCCGCCACGGACTTCGCACCCATCTCCATCATTGGCGATATGCCTTTGATCGTCACCACCAACGACAAGGTGCCAGCCAAAGACATGAAGTCGTTTGTGACGTGGGCACAAGCACAAAAAGACCCGATCACTTTGAGCTCGCCCGGCAATGGTGCCACCCCGCACTTGGCGGCTGAATTGTTCCAGCGCGTGGCCCAGGTGCCGATGATGCACATTCCTTACAAAGGTGGGGCAGAGTCCGCTACGGCCATCATCTCCGGGCATGTGACCGGTGGCATTGAAACCCCTCCTTCGGTGCAGCCGCACATCCTCAGTGGCAAGATTCAGGCGCTGGCCATTGCTGGGCCACAACGCTTGGAGAGCTTGCCCAATGTGCCGACGACCACCGAAGCAGGCTTCCCTGACTTGCAAATCGTCTCGTGGTTTGGTCTGGTCGCACCTGCCGGTACACCCCAGGCGATTGTGGACAAGCTGCACGCTGAAACCACCAAGGCGCTCAAGGACGAGGCCGTGCGTGAGCGTTTTGCCAAGTTGTCGATCCGCCCCGTGGGCAGCACGCCTGCCGAGTTCGCACAAGTTGCGACGGCCGATCGTGCCAAATGGCACAAGGTCATCAAAGACGCCAACATCCGTTTGGACTGATCGCCCAAGCCAAGGCGCGGACCGCATCGCACATGAAACCGCCTCTGAAACAAGACTTTTTGTTGCAGCAAGTGGGCCACTGCACGCGCTTGGCGCATGCGGTGGTGCGGCCCTACTATGCCAAGCACATGCAGGCTTTGGATCTGAAGCCGTCTGAGTTCGCGGCGCTGTCCTTGATTGCAGACAACCCTGGGGCTTCACAAAAACAGATTGCCGAAGCCATCATGATTTCTGCCTCCAACATGACGGCACTCATGGACAAACTGCTGGCGCGCGAGCTGATTCGGCGCGAGTCGGATGCTGCAGACAAACGTTTGGCACTGCTGTACTTGACCGACCAAGGCCAGGCGCTGTGGACACAAGCCTGTGCAGAGGTGCAGCAGCTGGAGCGACAAGCTTGGAACATGCTGACTGCGCAAGAGACACAGCAACTGCTGCAGTTGTTGCACAAAATCATTGTGCCCAAACAGGCTTAGTGGCGCTGAGTGCCAATGACGCTTGCCGAGGTTGCGTGCTCTGCTCATTTAAAAGGCCCGTCTGAAATCAGACGGGCCTTTGTTTTTTAGGGGTGATCTACCCTTGGCAGATCAAGCGTCTGCAGAAAAGCCAATCGTCTTCACGATCGAGCCCCACTTGGTCACGTCTTCTTTGAGGCGCGCTGCCAGTTCTTCTGGGGTGGAAGACGCTGCCTCCAGGCCCATGGCTGCCAAGCCTTCAATCACTTCGGGGCTGGCCAGCGCGGGGCGCAGCGCAGCGTTGGCACGTTGCACCACTTCGGCCGATGCACCTGCAGGCAAGAACAGGCCAAACCATTCGGTAAATTCCATGTCTTTGAAGCCTTGCTCGATCAGCGTAGGCACATTAGGCGCAAATTTGCTGCGCTGCGCGCCGCTGCAAGACAGCAGGCGCACTTTGCCGCCACCCAGGTGCGGCAAAAAGTCGCCCAGCGGGCCAGAGACGGCGGGAATCTGTCCGCCAATCATCTCCAAGATCGCGGGCTGGGTGCCGCGATACGCAATGTGGGTGAGCTCCACGTTTTGCTGGCGCCCAATCAGCATGCCCACAAAGTGCGGCACAGAACCCGCTGCGGGCGAGCCAAACGCCACTTTTTGGCTGGTTTTTACCCAAGCCAGGTAGTCATTAATGGTCTTGACCGATTCGGGCACCATAGGGCCGACGGCAAAACCAAAGTCAAACAAGGCGCCGATGGAAACCGGCGTCAGATCCTTGATGGGGTCATACGGCAGTTGCTTGTAGATGTGGGGGTAAATGCCCAGCATCGACATGGGGGTCTGCAAGATGACCGAGCCATCAGCCACTGCCGTTTTGACCGCCTGAATGGCAATTTGCCCGCTGGCACCTGTGCGGTTTTCCACCACCACCGACTTGGCATAAGAGCCACTCATGCGCGCGGCCAGACGGCGGCACAGCACATCCGAGGTGCCGCCTGCGGCAAAACCGGTCACAAATTTGGCCTGATCCAACGCCTTGGCCTGGGCAAACAGGCTGGGGCTGACCATGGCTGCACCCAAGGCGGCTACGGTCTTGAACACATCGCGGCGTGGCATCGATGGGGCAAAACCTTGGAAGTCGTTCGATTGCATGCAAGTCTCCTGAATATTTATAGGTGTCGCCGACCGTGTTGGCAGGCGAACATGGCTATTTTGGGAGAGAAATGCATGGTGCACGCAGATATTTTTTGTGCACAACGTCAGCCACGATTCAGCTTTGCATAGGCCCGACGGGGCATGCCCCTACTTGCGCGGCAAACGCATGGAACGCTGAGACAGCGCGCGTCGCAGCAGCGAACGGCTGGGGCGCACTTTGCCTGGCTCCAAGCCTTCTGCTGTTACAGCGACTGCCGCTGCGGCAGGTGCTTGGCGCACCGCCAACAAAGCCTTGAGCTCAACCACACGTTCTTGCGCCATTGCTAGCGATTGCTGCAAGTTGATCTGGCTGGCACGCACGGCCAACAGCTCTTCTTCCGATTGCGCATGGCGGTTTTGCAGCTCTTCATAACGTGCAGCGGCGGCACGTTCTGCGTCGGCCTGCAGTTTTTTGAGCTTTTCCGCTTCTTGGCGGCTGCGGTCCAGGTCTGCCAGCATGCGCCGCTCATTGCCTGCGAACTGCTCTGCCAAGCGCTGGCGCTCTTGCGCGGCAGATTCCAGCTCTTTGGAATGCTGTTCGCGCAGGGCTTCCTGGGCTTTGCGCTGCTCGGCAGTTTCGGCGCGCAGCTTTTGCACCCACTGGTCACGCTCGGTCAGTTGTTGCTGCATTTCATCCAAGCGGCGCGATAAATCTTCACGCTGGGCCTGTGCCAGTTGCAAGGCCGCATCCATGGCGTTCTTTTGCTGCAGCAAGCCCTCTTCTCGTTGTGCCAGCTTGGCCTGTTGAGCTTGCAGCTGCTGCTCCAAGGCTGCTGCAGCTTGCTCGCGGGCTTCAAACGCTTGCGCAGCTGCATTTTGCGCGTGCTCCAAGGCATGGCTCCACAGCACTTGCGCTGCCTCCAGCACTTCGGTGGGCACCGAGTTTCTCAACTCTTGCGTGTGCTGATTGAGCCCCAGACGAGCTCCCAGCGTACTGAACCATGCATCCAGCATGGGCGCCACCGTATTGGGTGAGCCTCTGCCCATGTGCAAACGGACTTTTTCAATGGTGGGCTTTTGACCTTCGGCCAGCAAAGCATCTGCTGCGGCCCAAACGTCCGCTTCCTGGACGCCACGTGATGTTTTTGGTGCTATGGGTTGCATGGAAAGTAGATTACCATCGATAAGAGATTGTTATCGTGAGTTGTTAAATATTATTATACAACAACATACATAACATGTAGTATTTATTACGTAACAAAGAAAAATACACCGCATGTCGGATTCCGCATCGTTGATCGCCACCATCTCCCCACAGAGCCAGTTGGCCCTGAGCGACAGCACCTTGAACGCGCTGCGCGAGCTGTTGCGCGAAGGTGAAGCTGTCAACACCGTTCGCAGCTACCAAAGTGCCATGCGCTACTGGGCGGGTTGGCACCAATTCAGGTTGGGCAACGCCATTACCCTGCCCTTGCCCGTCGATACCGTGCTGCTGTTCATTGCCGACCACGCCCAGCGCAGCACACCGTATGGGCTGCGGTGCGAGCTGCCTGCGTCCGTCGATGCCGCCTTGGTGCACTCGGGCTGCAAAGCCAAATTGGGGGCGCCCTCGCACAACACCTTGGTGCACCGGGTCGCGGTCATATCCAAGGCCCACCAAAATCGCGGCCTGCCCAACCCTTGCCATGACGAAAAAGTGCGCGAACTGCTCTCGCGCACGCGCAAGGCCTACGCCAAGCGTGGGGAGCGTCCACAAAAGAAAGCGGCCATCACCAAAGATGTGCTGCAGCAGTTGCTTGCCACCTGCGATGACAGCCTGCGCGGCCTGCGCGACCGCGCCCTGCTGCTGTTTGCCTGGAGCAGCGGCGGGCGTCGCCGCTCCGAAGTCAGCAGCGCTGACATGCAATACCTGCGGCGCATTGGCCCCGACCAATACTTGTATGAGCTGGCGTTTTCCAAAACCAACCAAAGCGGCGCAGACTTGCCGGAAAACACCAAGCCCGTGCTCGGCGCGGCGGGCAAGGCGCTGAGCGCATGGTTGCAGGCCAGCGGCATTACCGAAGGCGCCATCTTTCGGCGCATTCGCAAAGG
>JBJEZV010000117.1:5659-13935 GCA_051887595.1 Comamonas sp. | reverse complement strand
AACGGCACCGTGGTAGCCACGCACGCCGATCGTGAGCAGCTGTTCAAGCAAGCGGGTCGCCGCATCGTAGAGTTGGCACGCCAGTACTATGAGCAAAACGACGAGAGCGTGCTGCCCCGTTCGGTGGGCTTTAAGGCGTTTGAGAATGCCATGACGCTGGACATCGCCATGGGCGGCTCCACCAACACCATCTTGCACCTGCTGGCGATTGCGCAAGAGGCCGAGATTGACTTCACCATGGCGGACATTGACCGCCTCTCGCGTGTTGTGCCTCAGCTGTGCAAGGTGGCGCCCAATACGCAGAAATACCACATCGAAGACGTGCACCGCGCAGGTGGCATCATGGCCATCTTGGGCGAGCTGGCACGGGCTGGCAAGCTGCACACTGACGTGCCCAGCGTGGCTGGCGGCACCATGGGCGAAGTGCTGAGCAAGTGGGACGTGATGGTGGCGCAAGACGAAGCTGTCAAGCACTTCTACTTGGCTGGCCCTGCTGGCATTCCCACCCAAGTGGCGTTCAGCCAAAACACGCGCTGGCCCAGCCTGGACCTGGACCGCGCCGAGGGCTGCATTCGCTCGTATGAGCACGCCTTCAGCAAGGAAGGCGGCTTGGCCGTGCTGTTTGGCAACATCGCCCAAAACGGTTGCGTGGTGAAGTCGGCTGGCGTGGACGAGTCGATTTTGGTGTTTGAAGGCAATGCCCACGTGACCGAGTCGCAAGACGAAGCCGTGGAGAACATCCTCAACGACAAGGTGCAAGCAGGGGACGTGGTCATCGTGCGCTACGAAGGCCCCAAGGGTGGCCCTGGCATGCAAGAGATGCTGTACCCTACCAGCTACATCAAGTCCAAGGGCCTGGGCAAGGCCTGCGCATTGCTGACCGATGGCCGTTTCTCGGGCGGCACTTCGGGTCTGTCGATTGGCCACTGCTCGCCCGAAGCGGCGGCCGGTGGCGCCATCGGTTTGGTGCGCAATGGCGACCGCATTCGCATTGACATTCCCAACCGCTCCATCAACGTGCTGGTCAGCAACGAAGAGCTGGCACGCCGCCGTGCCGAGCAAGATGCCAAGGGCTGGAAGCCTGCCAAGCCCCGTCCCCGCAAGGTATCTGCTGCGCTCAAGGCGTATGCCAAGCTCGTGACCTCTGCCGATACCGGTGCGGTGCGCGATTTGTCCAAGCTCGACGACTAATACCAGGGAAGACTTTGACTGGCGTATCTCGATAGACCATCGGATACGCTGGCTGGTATCAAGGGTTTGGTTGCCATCGTGCAACCAGACCCTTTGTTTTGTTAGCCTTACCGTTTTGTACAGTGGGATCAAGACGGAATGACACAGGGTGTGCAAACGCGGCGACATTGGCTGGTGAACGCAATGGCAGGCGCAACGGCCGTGGCAGGTGTGCCGGGCTGGGCGCGATCGGCCAGCTACCCGCACCGTCCGATCCACTTGGTCGTTCCTTTTGCGGCAGGTGGTTCATCCGATCTGGTGGCGCGTTTGGTGGCGGACGCCATGCAGCCCTTCTTGGGCCAGGCCGTGGTGGTTGAAAACAAGGGCGGAGCTGGCGGCATGATCGGCTCTGAGGCCGTGGCACGCGCGCCTGCCGATGGCTATACCCTGGGCTTGGGCACCATCAGCACACTGGCGGTCAATCCGGTGGTGTTGCCCGCAAACCGCATCGATCCGCTGCAGGACTTGCAGCCGGTCGTGCCTTTGGCATCCATTGCTTCGGTGTTTTGCGTCAGCCCTGCTTTGCGGGTGCGCGATTTCGCTCACTTTTTGCAGATTGCACGTGAGCAGGGCGACAACTGGGCCGCAGGCTCGTCGGGTGTGGGCTCCATTGGTCATGTCATTTTGGCGGCCTTGAATGCGCGTTGGGGCACCCAGATGCGCCACATCCCTTTCAAAGGCATGGGCCCCGTGATCAACAGCGCACTGGCAGGTCAGACGCAGTTTCTGAGTGACCAATATCCATCATCGGCGCCGCACATTCAGGCTGGCCGACTGCAGGCGGTTGCGGTGGCTGCTCCACGCCGTTTAGCTGGATTGCCCCAAGTGCCCACCTTGGCTGAATTGGGTTATGCCGATTTGAACGCCTTGGCCATGACTTGGTTCGGCCTGGTGGTGCCAGCAAGAACGCCGCAGTCGGTGGTCTTGGCTTTAAACCATGCTGTCAATCAAGCCTTACAGCAAACGGCTGTGCGTGAGAAGCTGTCCCAATGGAGCGTAGACCCGCTCGGTGGAACGCCTGAGCAGCTGCACGCCATGATGATCAGCGCCTCGCAACAAGTGCAGCAGGTCGTGCAAGCACAACCCAAGGCCTTCTTTGGTGGCGAATCCTAACGCTTGGCCCATCGCTAATAGCGATTACCAAGCGACGTTTTGCTGTGCGACCTCCATGTACTGAGGTATGTGCCGGATTGAGCATGCCCCTGATGCTGCCACCGTGTCAGCTTGGGGGCGTCCGCCTGCGGCACAATGCACACCATGCTCATGTACCCTCAGATTGATCCTGTTGCACTGCAATTGGGGCCGGTGGCGATCCACTGGTATGGCCTGACCTATCTTGCAGCTTTCGGCTTGTTCCTGTGGCTGGGGATTCGGCGTTTGCAGCATCCACCTTTTTGCCGGTTGACAGGCACTGCCGCTTGGACGCGCCGTGATGTCGAGGATGTGCTGTTTTACGGCGTGGTGGGCGTGATCTTGGGCGGGCGTTTGGGTTATTGCCTGTTCTACAAGCCCGGCTACTACTTGTCGCACCCCTTGGAAGTTTTTGCGGTCTGGCAAGGGGGCATGAGCTTTCATGGCGGCTTGCTGGGCGTGATTGCCGCCTTGCTGTACTTTGCCCATGCGCGCAAACGTTCTGCCTTGCAAGTGGCCGACTTTGTAGCGCCATGTGTGCCAACAGGCCTTGCCGCAGGGCGTGTGGGCAACTTCATCAACGGCGAGCTGTGGGGTCGTTTTGCCAGCCCTGAGCTGCCTTGGGCCATGGTGTTCCCGCAAAGCGGCTCCATGTTGCCGCGCCACCCATCGCAGATCTATCAATTTTTGCTTGAAGGCCTGCTGCTGTTTGTGCTGCTGTGGCTGTATGCGCAAAAAGAGCGCAAGCCGGGGCAGGTGGCTGCAGCGTTCTTGATGGGTTATGGCCTGTTCCGTTTTATTGCAGAGTACTTTCGCGAACCCGATGAATACCTGGGCATCTTGTCGCTGGGGATGAGCATGGGCCAATGGCTGTGCGTGCCCATGATGCTCGGCGGCGCTGCACTGTGGAGCTGGGCGCAGCGTCAAGGCACCGTCAAACCGTAAGCGCGTAGGGAGCAGTAGATGCAGACATCCAAGCTGGATCGACGAAGGCTGCTGGCAGCGCTGGGTTGGTTGGGTGCTGCCCCATGGACAGGGGCATGGGCCGCAAATTCGCCAGGCCAACGCGGCAAAAAGTGGCCAGCGCAGTCCGTGAATTTGATCGTACCTTTTCCCGCTGGGGGCACCAGTGCGGTGTTGGGCAAGCAATTGGTGCAGCCTTTTCAGCACGTCACGCAACAAAATCTGCGCTTGCAATACCAAGGTGGCGCTGGAGGCATACAAGGCGCCAGCTACGCTGCCAGCATGGCCGCTGACGGCCAGAATCTGCTCATTGGTGGAAGCTACTTGGCCATTAGCCGAGCCCTTGCGCCCGATGCAGAGTTTGACTGGATGCAAGATTTGCGTCCGCTGGCCTTGATTGCACACGTGCCGCAGGTGGTGCTTGTTAACCCGGCACGCATGCGCTCGCGCACCGCCATGGAATGGCTCTCAGATTTGGGTCGCAAGCCTGCGCGCTTTCGCATGGCAACAGCAGGCAGCGGTTCTTCGAGCCATATCTCGTCAGAAATCTTGCGCCACCAAGAAAACCTGCAGTACGAGACCGTTCACTTCAGAGGCTCAGGCCCCGCCTTGCACGATTTGCTGAGCGGCTCGGTCGACATGATGATCGACGGATTGGTTTCGTGCCTGCCCCATGTGCGCAGTGGGCGTCTGAAAGCTTTGGCCGTTTCAGGAGAGCAACGCATACCTGTGCTACCCGATGTGCCAAGCGCGAAGGAATTGGGTATTCATGCGCTGGATCGCGTAACTTGGTATGGCTTGTTTGCGCCCATAGGGCTGCCTGATCGCCAAGCAGTCGCCATTGTGGAGGTACTCAAGCGCTTGGGAGACGATCCTCAGCTTTTGGCCAACTTTGAAGCATTGGGCATCCAATGGGGCAACTTGTATGGCGATGGTTTCACAGACATGGTCAAAGCCGAGACCCTATCGTGGGCGCAGCGCCTCAAGCACATGGGCGCGACTTCGCTGATGCAAAAAACGGCAGAGGAATAACGCCGTCAGCGCTTACCTGAACGCCCGCGCAATGCAAAGCCACTGCATGTGAGCCCTTCTTTTGTATTTTTTGGAGTTTTTCTGTGCCGTCTTCCGCTGACTTGGCCCAAGTTCCTGCTTGTTCATGGTGGGATTCACATATCCCTGCCGTAGCTCAGTTAATGCACAGTTTGCCGTTGCACACGCCTTATAAGCTGCTGTGTGTGCTGGCGCCTGAAGTTGCAGGCATGGTCGAAACTGCGGCACAGCGCGCAGGCATGCAAGTACAGCACTTGGCAGCAGATGCTGAGCCTGATGCTGTGCAGCACGCCATGCAAACTTGGCAGCCGCAAGTAGTGGCGTGCTCGCCCGATATTTTTGGGTGGGTCTCGAAAATGATGTTTTTATCGGGTGGCTATGCGATTTACACCTGTGGGGCTGAGGGGGAGGGCACGCTGCTCGAGCGTGCCAGCCACTTTGCAGACCCCGCTTGAGCCCAAACTAAGACTTAGCGCAATACCAGTACCGGCACTTTGGAGTGGGTCAGCACGTGCTGGGTTTCGCTACCCAGCAAGAGGCGCTGAATGCCTTTGCGACCATGCGAGGCCATGACGATGACATCCGCATGATGTTTGTCTGCCTGCGCGATGATGGACTCTGCCACCAAATCAGACTTGACCACCAGTGTCTTGACAGACACGCTCAGGGTTTTGCCTTCAGATTGGATGCGGGCGAGTTCTGAATGGGCTTGTTCTGTCCACCGAGCCTCGACACGATCTACCTCACCAGCGTCCAGTGGCGCGCTACCTTCCAAGTAGCTGCGCGGGTAATGCGGCACCACCTTGAGCGCGATCACGGAGGCACCGGTGAGCTTGGCAAGTGACAGCGCATGCTCCACGGACTTCTCAGACAGCTCAGAACCATCGGTTGCCACCAAAATTCGTTCGTACATGGTTCACCTCCTGCATATGAATGTCTACAGCATAGAGTGCCATTCGCCGGTGGGATTGATGTAGGTCAGGGTCTTGCGTCAAGACCGTCGCAGGTGCTGAAGATGCTTTATTAAATGTAGCTTCTGGCCATTGTCAGCAAAGGATTTCAAAGTCTTTTATATTGGAAAATGGCTTCAATCAAAGGCTAATAGCTATCTTTATAGAGCAATAGCCTTAGTTATGGAGCGCTTGGCGGCACTACGAACAACATAAATAAGCCTCCAAGCAAGCCAATGCTGGAGGCGGGGAGTAGCGGCGCAAAGGCGATACAGCGACAGCACAGAGCTGCTTATTTCTCGCAAGGGCTGTGGCTGTTCACCAAACGTTGCAGCGCTTCAGTGTCCAAAATGCGCACGTGGCGCTGTTTGACCTCAACGATGCCTTCTTCCACAAACTTCGAGAAGGTGCGGCTCACGGTCTCTAGCTTCAGGCCCAAATAGCTGCCGATTTCTTCGCGCGTCATGCGCAGCACCAGCTCAGACGACGAAAAGCCGCGCGCGTGCAGGCGCTGCACCAGGTTCAAAATAAATGCTGCAAGACGCTCTTCCGCACGCATGCTGCCCAGCAGCAGCATGACCCCGTGCTCGCGCACGATTTCGCGGCTCATGACTTTGTGGACATGGGTTTGCAGCGCAGTCACTTCGCGCGAAATTTCTTCCAGCCCGTCAAAGGGCATGACGCAGACTTCCGCATCTTCCAGCGCTACAGCGTCGCAGGTGTGGTGATCGTTGACGATGCCGTCCAGACCAATGATCTCGCCCGCCATTTGAAAACCCGTGACCTGGTCGCGCCCGTCTTCGGTGGCCACGCAGGTTTTGAAAAAGCCGGTGCGAATCGCATACAGCGAAGTGAAGGGCTCTCCGCTGCGAAACAGTGTTCCGCCACGCTTGATTTTGCGGCGAGTGGCCACAATGTCTTCCAGGCGCTGCATTTGCTGCTCGCTCAGGCCGACAGGCATGCACAGCTCGCGCAAGTTGCAGTTGGAACAGGTGACTTTGATGGTTGGAGACGTCATGTACGGTGGCCGGTTAGGCTGGGATCCATCCTTGGTGCTTGGATCAAAATAGAAGAACAAAAAGTGAAGACAGGGATCCAGATGATTTACATCAAATTGTGGCACCGCTTGGATGTCGCAGGCTTGATGCAGGTCAAGGAAAAAGCCTGTCCCTTGATGCACAGTGCATGTATCAAGGGATAAGAACTCATGACCGTCGTCACTCCAGAACTCTTGCGTCGTTACGACGTGCCAGGCCCACGCTACACCTCCTACCCTACAGCTGACCGCTTTGTTGAAGCTTTCGGTCCCAGTGATTACATCCTAGCGCTCAAGCAGCGCAAGCTGGCAGCTGCCGCCAAGCATCCGCTGTCACTGTATGTGCACATTCCGTTTTGTGAATCACTGTGCTATTACTGCGCCTGCAACAAAATCGTGACCAAGCACCACGAGCGCGCGGCCAACTATCTGCGGTATTTAGAGCGCGAAGTCGAGCTGCACGTGCAGCACTGTGGCACAGGGCAGACGGTCAGCCAGTTGCACATTGGTGGCGGCACACCCACTTTTTTGTCTGATGCTGAGCTGCGCAGCCTCTGGCATATGCTGGCTCAGCGCTTCCGTTTTGATCCTGCTGGCGAGTATTCGATCGAAGTCGATCCACGTACCGTGACCCAGGAGCGCTTGGCCTTACTCAAAGAGTTAGGGTTCAACCGTTTGAGCTTTGGCGTGCAGGATTTTGATGCCGATGTGCAAAAGGCCGTACACCGCGAGCAACCCGTTGGACAGGTATTTGAACTGGTGGCTGCTGCACGTGCTTTGGGTTTTCAGTCGATCAATGTGGATTTGATCTACGGACTGCCCAAACAAAGCCCCGCTTCTTTTGCGCGCACCTTGCAGCAAGTGGCACTGCTGCGGCCAGATCGCATTGCGCTGTACGCTTACGCGCACTTGCCTGAGCGCTTCAAACCCCAGCGACGCATCGCGCAAGAAGAGTTGCCAGCGCCTGCGGACAAACTGCTGATGTTGTCCGGGGCCATGGGCGCTTTTGTAGAGGCAGGTTACGTGTATGTGGGCATGGACCACTTTGCACTGCCCGAAGACGCACTGGCGGTGGCCAAACGCCAAGGACGGCTGCACCGCAATTTTCAGGGCTACAGCACCCAGCCTGATTGCGATTTGATTGCATTGGGAGTCTCTGCCATTGGGCGTGTAGGCGCAACCTACAGCCAAAATGCCAAGACGTTGGAAGAGTACTACGACCTGATTGACCACGGCCGCCTGCCGGTGGTGCGTGGACTGGCGCTGACACGCGACGATTTGATTCGCCGTGCGGTGATCATGAGTTTGATGTGCCAAGGAGAAGTGCTGTTCGAATCGATCGAGCAGGCGTGGCTGGTGGACTTTCGGCGCTACTTCGCGGCTGAAATGGACTTGCTGCAAGAGCAGCAAGACGAAGGATTGGTGGAGATCTGCGATGAAGGCGTCAAAGTCACAGACAAAGGCTGGTTCTTTGTGCGTGGCGTAGCGCTGGTGTTTGATCGCTATCTGCAAGCGGATCGCAATCGCACTCGTTTTTCACGCATTATTTGATGCCTGCACAGCCTCCATGCTCGCTTCGCGGGTCATGGGGGGTCTCTGGGCGCGGGTGCAGCACTGTGCGATTTGAAGCTCGACATGAACGTGCCGCTGTCGTTACTAAAGCCGCTAATGCGCAGAAAAGAACTAGGGGAGGGTGTGTGCCAGAAGTGGCAATGGAGGTGTCTGCAAAACCACCGAGCCGTCAACCTGAACCGGGGGTTCAGGTGGGCGAGAGCAACCTAACATTGGGTTCATCTGACGCGAGACGATCACGCTCGTTAGGCAATGTATCAAGCCCGTGCTCAATGAGCATTGGTTCAAGGCAATATAAAGCCCGGCGGGTTGCAGACGCTTCGTATTCTACAGGTTTATGCCGT
>JBJEZV010000117.1:0-5559 GCA_051887595.1 Comamonas sp. | reverse complement strand
GCAATATAAAGCCCGGCGGGTTGCAGACGCTTCGTATTCTACAGGTTTATGCCGTAGGAGCAGTCAATTCCACGCTATTGGCATTGGCAACATCCGGCTGTGCAGGTGTGGCGTGATCGGCATCTTCCGATACAAGCTCGGGCGCAGCATCTTCAGCGTGAGGAGTTGCTGAAGTGGTTACATCGGCACCTGCATCGGCTGGCACAGCACCTTCCAATGCCAAGTCCAACTGGCGCAGCAAAGCGCTGGCGCGCAAGGCATCAGCCTGCACCAGTTGTTCGAGTGCCAGCAAACGCTCATGCTGGGCATCGACCATGACTTCTTCGGCCGGCGACTGCAGTTGGCTGATTTGCTGTTGCAGGCTTTCGAGTTGGTTGCGCAACTCGAGATTTTCATACGCCAAATTGACAGCCAGCAAAATGCCCACGCGTTCGCGCGAGCGTACCTTGCCGTGCTCGCACATGCTGCGAAATTGCTGATCCACACGCTCAACCGCTTCGCGCAACTGGCTTTCTCTGCCATCCGGGCAGGTCAGTACATAGTCTTGGTGGAGGATCTGGATTTCCAACTGGCTCATGGCGTCTCCTGATTGACCGGCAAACGTTCAATCAATGCATCCACCCGGGCACGCGCTGCTTTGAGGCGAGAGCGCAGCAGATCACGTTCACGCTGAAGAGACTGCACTTCTTGCGTTAATTGCTGGTGGTCCGCTTGCAAGCTCTCATAGCGTTGCAGCAACAGCTCAACACGAGTGGCAATCGGTTCGAGAATGGAAGATGGTGTCGTCATGGATTGCTCCAATTGTAGAACTACCCCTCTCTCATAGGTAGCAAATTTATAGCAGTCCTTGTGATATCTCCGGGCAAGATGTTTCAAGCTGTCAATTTTTTACAGTTTTGCTGTCTTTGGCGGCGGATTTCAGCGCAATCGCCGGTGATCGTTAAAATTGCCGAACATGTTGGTGCTCGCAAAGCTGGTTCACAGCTGCGCAGTTCAACGGGAAGCAGGGAGACGATGTCGCGCGCGTGCATGACCTCGTTCAGCCTGCGCTGCCCCCGCAACGGTGAATTCATGGTGCTTGGCACCCCGTCATCCTCACAGCCACTGAATGCCTTGAACAAGCTTCGGGAAGGCGATGCCACGGAAGAATCAGCCCGGATACCGGCCAACATGGGTGTGTTGTTGCAACACGTTGGACCCTTTGTCTGCGGGGAGGCTGATAGGGGTAGATCTGGATGACTGCCACGCGGTCGTTTCAGAAGTAGCAAAGCTTCAAGTGCCCATTCCTGAATCTCTCAGTCCGTCGACCTGCAATGGCGCCGCATGGCCAGCCTTGATTTTGGGCGGCCAAAAAAGCGGTAAATCCAAGCGCGCAGAACTTTGTGCCAAAGCATGGCTGGCTCAAGATGCCGCGCACCGAGCCATCTATGTCGCTACAGGGCAGGCATGGGATGCCGAAATGCAATCGCGCATTGCGCGCCATCAACGCGATCGCGCCTTGCGTGTTCCGGGACTGGTCACAGTAGAGGCTCCGCTGCATTTGGCACAGGCGCTGCAGCAATACAGCAATGCGCAGACCTTGCTGGTCGTGGACTGCCTGACCATGTGGTTGACCAACTGGTTGATGCCTATGCCCGATACACCACCTGAAGGTGATTGGTCATCGCAGCGCGCGCAGTTGCTTTCGGCATTGGCAGCGGCCCCTGGACCTGTGGTGGTCGTGGGCAATGAAATCGGTTGGGGCGTGATTCCCATGGGCGCGCAAGTGCGTCACTTCGTAGACAGCTTAGGCGCCTTGAACCAAGATGTTGCTGCTGTTTGCCAAAGCGTTACCTTGATGGCCGCTGGCCTGCCCATGGTGCTGAAATGATGCGCAGATGGGTAGGTTGGGGTTGGGCACTGCTATTGGCTAGCGTTTGGCTCGCAGTGCTTCCTGCGCAAGCGCAAGCTACTTCTCCAGAACTCGATGATCGTGGCCGCGCCGTGGCCGGGGTAAAACCACCGCAGCGCATTGTGAGTTTGCTGCCTTCATTGACCGAAACCGTGTGCGCATTGGGCGGCTGTGATCGCTTGGTGGGAATTGACCGTCATTCCAACTGGCCACAAGGACTGCAGGGCAAGTTACCCATAGTGGGTGGTGGCATGGATCCCAATATTGAAGCGATTGTGGCCCTGCGTCCTGATGTGGTGCTGCTGTCAAATGGCTCACGATTGATCCAGCGGCTGGAAGCTCTGGGCCTGCGCACAGTGGTGTTGGAGCCGCATACCCTGGACGATGTACACCGGGTGACCCAAAGCGTTGCACTGTTGCTCGGAGGTGATGCGCCCCAGCGCGCCGCGCGTGAATGGGCTCGCATACAAGCCGGGCTGGAGCAGGCGCGTCAGATGGTTCCAGTTTCCATGCAGCATGCCAAAGCGTACTTTGAGGTCAGTCGTGGCCCTTATGTGGCAGGACCGACTTCCTTTATTGGGGAGCTCATGCAGGTTTTGGGCCTGAGCAATGTTGTGCCAGAGCATCTAGGCCCCTTTCCGCGCCTGAACCCTGAATTTTTGGTGAAAGCCCAGCCTGACGTGATCATGCTCGGGAGTGAGAGCTTGCAAGCCGCCTCCAGTTATGCGGGCTGGAAATCGCTGCGCGCAGTACAGCAATCGCGCGTTTGCGCATTTACGCCTGCTGAGTCCGACATCATTGTGCGTCCAGGCCCGCGCCTGGATGCGGCTGCACGCGTGATGGCGGCGTGTCTTGCACGACTGGAGCATCCGCATGGGCAGTGAGATGCAAGCTACTCGCCTGCGCGCCACCCGTTTGGGCGGGGTGTTGCTGGGAGTGTCGGTGGTGCTATTGCTTGTTGGCAGCAGCGTAGGCAGCACCGGATGGGAATCTGTTTGGCAAGTCCACCACGATGCTGTGGTTCAGCAAATCGTGTGGGACATCCGGCTGCCTCGCACACTGGGGGCGTGGTGTACAGGCGCTTTGCTGGGTTTGGCAGGGGCGGTGGCACAAGGCCTGTTTCGCAATCCTTTGGCAGATCCCTACTTGCTGGGCAGCGCTTCGGGTGCCGCATTAGGCGGGGCTTTGGCCATGATCTGGAGTGGCTCGGCACTGATGGGGCTGGAGTGGATGCAGCGCCTAGGCATGACCGGGATGGCTTTTGTGGGCGCAACACTGGCTGTGGTGCTGACTATGGCGTTGGCGCAAGGTGTTCACAATAGTTTGAGGCTGTTATTGGCGGGAGTCATTGTGGGCGTCGTGCTGGGCGCACTGAAAGACATGCTGGAGTTGCGCTACCCCGATATCTTGCAGCCTATGAAGGCTTTTGGCCTTGGCAGTACGGCTTTTATGGGGTGGCAGGCTTGCGCGTTGCTGGCGGTGGTCTGGGGGGGTTGTAGCCTCGCAGCGTGGAGCCTGTCGCGGGTATTAGATGCCTTGTCTTTGGGGGAATCTACAGCAGCCAGTTTGGGCATGCCATTGCGCTCTATGCGCTGGGGTTTGATTTTGATCATGGCATTGGCGACAGGCACCGCTGTTGCACAGGCAGGGTTGATCGCCTTCGTGGGTTTGGCGGCCCCGCACCTGGTACGCAGTATCGTGAGCGCGCGACATTCCACGTCCATCTGGTTGTCATGTTGGATGGGGGCCGTGCTGCTGTTGGCAGCTGATATTGCGGCGCGTTGGGTGATTGCGCCGCAGGAGCTGCCAGTGGGGGTGTTAACGGCGTTCTTTGGTGGCAGCTACTTGCTGTGGTTGATGCACCGTGGCCGACAAGCACGAAGCTGGAGACAGTGACATGGCCGATCGCTTGGAAGTGGCACTGAGCGCGCACCAGTTGTCTGTGCAGGCTGGGCGCAAGACGCTGCTCGATGGAGTGGACTGTGCATTACCGCTGGGGCAGTGGACGGCCATTGTGGGGCCTAATGGGGCAGGTAAATCGACCCTGTTGCACACCTTGGCTGGATTGCAGCCACGGGCACGCTGGCAAGGTGAAATTCAGCTCTTGGGGCGTTCATTGACAGCATGGCCTGAGCGCCAGCGTGCGAAGGTGTTGGCGTGGCTGGGACAAAATGAAGCCGCTGCGTTGGATATGACTTGCTATGACATTGTCATGCTGGGTCGTTTACCTCACCAGCGCTGGTTTGAAGGGCCGACGTCGCGAGACCATGCTCAAGTCCGTGAAGCCATGGAAACCACCCAGTGCTGGCAGTGGCACGATCAACCTTTGGGACAACTCTCAGGCGGAGAGCGCCAGCGTGTGTTGCTGGCGCGGGCATTGGTGGTACAGGCAAAAGTCTTGCTGATGGACGAGCCTTTGGCCAATCTGGATCCTCCTCACCAAAGCCACTGGATGCGTACGGTTAAAAAGCTGGTGGCTCAGCAGCATACGGTGGTGAGCGTGCTGCACGAGTTGGGCATTGCGCTGCAATCGGACCACATGCTCATTGTGCGAGCGGGCCAGGTCATGCACGAAGGTCTTACTCGCGATCCACAAACACATGCGGCTTTGGAACAGGTCTTTGATGGACGCATTCGCGTATGTCAAGCCCATGGGCAGTGGGTAGCACTGCCCGTGGAGTGAAAACGGGCGCTTGGTCATTGCAGGCGCAGCCACATGAATGCTTTGACACTGAGGGCTTCGCGAAGCTGGCTGCAAAAGGATATGAAAATGAATGAATCGCAAGATGTGCACGCCTACGAAACCATTGCAGCGCAGGCGTTCAGCGCACAGGCGAAAGACGCCGTCTATCAAGCCATCTTTGAGCGACGCGATATGCGCCATTTCGCAGGAGGCTCTGTCTCCAATGACGTGCTGCTGCGTTTATTGCGGGCTGCACACCACGCTCCCAGCGTTGGCTTTATGCAGCCTTGGCGTTTTATTCGGGTACGTTCAGCCCAGACACGTACCAGCATGCATGCGCTCATTGAGCAAGAGCGGGTGTTGACTGCCAAAGCCCTGGGCCAGCGTGAAGAAGATTTCATGCAGCTCAAAGTTCAGGGTGTACTGGAAGCAGCAGAAGTCTTGGTTGTGGCGTTGCCTCCTGGTCGTGAAGCCCATGTATTTGGTCGACGGACCATGCCGGAAATGGATGTGGCTTCTGCGGCGTGTGCCATTCAGAACATGTGGCTGGCTGCGCGAGCTGAAGGCCTTGGCATGGGATGGGTGTCCATTTATGACCCTCAGGCCCTGGCCCAACTCTTGAAAATGCCTGAAGGGAGCTATCCGTTGGCGGTGCTGTGCCTGGGCCCTGTGGAGGCTTATTACGCGCAGCCCATGCTGCAGCAGGAGAAATGGGCGCAGCGTGCGCTTTTGGAAGAATTGGTCTGGGACGATGCTTGGCCTGATGATGAGCGTGTGAAGTAACTGTGCGTGAGTGATTGCTATCTTTGTAGGCACCAGACTGCAAGTACTCACGTGGTGGGCCGATACGTGACAAGCCCGTGTGCGTTGATGCTTAGCTCATGGTTTTACACGCTACAAAGGAGAAACTTTCCATGACTCATCAATGGACCAAGACATTGCGTTGGACTGCAGGCGCCTGTGCGATTGCTGCCGCTGGATGGGT
>JBJEZV010000116.1:0-1765 GCA_051887595.1 Comamonas sp. | reverse complement strand
GTGTAGGAAAGCAAAGCATTGCAAAAGGGCAAGACGCTGGCGTTCAACCGCCGAAGTTTGAGTTACAAATTGCGCCATAGCGTGCAAAGGAACTCTTATGAAATCTCGTATCGCCCTGTTGATTTTGGTCATCGCCATCATTGGTTTTTTGGGCTTTTTTAACTTCCCCTACTTGGCGCAAAACGTGCCCATGTCGCTGGGTTTCACGGCTGTCGAGGCGCCGCTGGGCCTGATCTTGCTGGGCTTGACCGCGCTGATGGCAATTGTTTTCATTGCCTATGTGGTGGGCATGCAAGGCGCTTGGTTGCTCGAAGCACGTGCCCATGCCAAAGAAATGGCAGCGCAGCGTGAATTGGCTGACAAGGCCGAAGCCTCGCGCTTTACGGAGCTGCGCATGGCCATTGAAAGCCTGCACCAAGAGGAAGAGCGTCGTCTGATGGAGCGCATGGACACGCTGGAATCCCACCTGCACCAGCGTGCGCAGGAAAGCGACAATTCCACCGCAGCCTATGTGGGCCAATTGGAGCAGCAACTGCGCCACACCACAGCCACAGGAGCGGCGGCGCCGATAGCGCCCCGGCCCGATGCGCCGGCGCCGCTGGATATCACGCCACGCGATATGCGTTACTAAACAAGTAGCTTGACGCGCAAATTACCGATAAAAGATAGCTGTTTGCCTTTATATATCAAGGTTTTCAATATGTTTTGTATCTGAAATCCTTGATAGTCAAAGGCTGAAAGCTTCTGAATTGGTAGTGATGCGCTGAAATAACCATCTGTTAGGAAGCTGTATGGCGCAATGCAACGACATGCGTTTCGCCCACAAAAAAAGCCACGATCTGTGGCTTTTTTTGTTGTGCAGGGCCAGACTTTATTTCAGGCCAAGGACCCAAGCCGCCAGCTTTTGGGCATCGGCTTCACTGACTTGGTTGTTGGCAGGCATGGGCACGGGGCCCCACACACCGCTGCTGCCCTTTTGAATGCGAGTCGCCAGCTTGGCTGCGGCATCGTTTTGGCCAGTGTATTTGTTGGCCACATCTTTGAAGGAAGGGCCCACCAGCTTCTTGTCCACGGCGTGGCAAGCCAGGCAGTTTTTGGAAGAGGCCAGGGCCTGGTCAGCCATCGCAGGCGCAATGGCAGACAAGCTCAGGGCCAGGGTGATCAAAGAGCGCTTCATGGCGTTGCTTTCCTCGTGGTCGTGGTGATGCATGGGATTGTAGGGGCGGCGCGACAACATGGGTGTCCATCACGTGTCGCGTGTGTGAAGAGCGTATCGGGATGCTGCAGTCGAAGTTGTCTGTATTCGCGTTTGGCGAAGGCTGCACCACTGAGCGTGCGGGGTGTCACGTAGCACCTGCGCGCACGGCGTGGGACATAATGTTCCAAGGGGGCGGCTAACGCCCAAAAATTGAGACATTCACAGATAAAGAATTCGCTCCACCATGCCTGTATATCGTTCCAAGACTTCCACTGGCGGCCGCAATATGGCCGGTGCCCGCGCCCTGTGGCGCGCCACCGGCATGAAAGATGGGGACTTTGACAAGCCCATCATTGCCATTGCCAATTCGTTCACACAATTCGTGCCCGGTCACGTCCACCTGAAGGACCTGGGGCAGCTGGTTGCACGTGAGATCGAGGCCGCAGGCGGTGTGGCCAAGGAATTCAACACCATCGCCGTAGACGATGGCATTGCCATGGGCCACGACGGCATGCTGTATTCGCTGCCCAGCCGCGACATCATTGCGGACTCGGTCGAGTACATGGT
>JBJEZV010000115.1:0-1780 GCA_051887595.1 Comamonas sp. | reverse complement strand
TTGCTGGTGTTGGTGAGCGTACCCGTGAAGGTAACGACTTCTATCACGAAATGTCGGATGCCGGCGTGGTGAACCAAGAGTCGCTGGGCGACTCCAAGGTGGCCATGGTTTACGGCCAGATGAATGAGCCTCCAGGAAACCGTCTGCGCGTTGCGCTGACTGGCCTGACCATGGCTGAAGCTTTCCGTGACGAAGGCAAGGACGTGTTGTTCTTCGTGGACAACATCTACCGCTACACGCTGGCCGGTACCGAAGTGTCCGCGCTGCTGGGTCGTATGCCTTCTGCCGTGGGTTACCAGCCTACACTGGCCGAAGAAATGGGCCGTCTGCAAGAGCGTATTACATCGACCAAGGTGGGCTCGATCACATCGATCCAGGCCGTGTACGTGCCTGCGGACGACTTGACCGACCCCTCGCCAGCGACCACTTTCGCTCACTTGGACTCCACCGTGGTGTTGTCGCGTGACATCGCTTCGTTGGGTATCTACCCCGCCGTGGATCCACTGGACTCCACCAGCCGCCAGTTGGACCCCCAAGTGGTGGGCGAAGAGCACTACAAGGTGGCTCGCCAGGTGCAAGGTACGCTGCAGC
The DNA here is from genome assembly GCA_051887595.1 of Comamonas sp. Taxonomy (GTDB): domain Bacteria; phylum Pseudomonadota; class Gammaproteobacteria; order Burkholderiales; family Burkholderiaceae_C; genus Comamonas. The sequence continues at coordinate 1,189 of JBJEZV010000115.1, read as the reverse complement.
GCTACAAAGAACTGCGTGACATCATCGCAATTCTGGGTATGGACGAGTTGGCCCCTGAAGACAAGCTGACTGTGGCACGCGCTCGTAAGATCCAGCGTTTCCTGTCGCAGCCTTTCCACGTGGCTGAAGTGTTTACCGGCGCCCCTGGTAAGTACGTGCCTTTGGCTGAAACCATCCGTGGTTTCAAGATGATCGTGGCCGGTGAGTGCGACCATCTGCCCGAGCAGGCTTTCTACATGGTTGGTACCATCGACGAAGCCTTCGAAAAGGCCAAGAAGCTGGCTGCTTAATTTGCTTGAACGCCGGGATGTGTAATCCCGGCATTTCCTGCAAACAAGCCCAGTCCCACCTTTTCTAGGAGCAAAGATGAACACCATCCACGTTGATGTGGTCAGTGCCGAAGAGTCCCTCTTCTCCGGTGAAGCGCGCTTTGTCGCTCTGCCCGGCGAAGCTGGCGAGCTGGGTATCTTGCCCAAGCACACGCCACTGATCTCGCGCATCAAGCCAGGTTCCGTGCGCATCGAATTGCCTGATGGCAGCGAAGAATTCATCTTCGTAGCCGGTGGCATTTTGGAAGTGCAGCCGAACTGCGTGACTGTGCTGTCCGACACCGCCATCCGCGGTAGCGATCTGGACGAGCAAAAGGCCAATGAAGCCAAGGCTGCCGCTGAAGAAGCCATGAAGAACGCCAGTTCTGAAATGGATCTGGCGCGTGCACAGTCGGAGCTGGCCGTGCTGGCTGCCCAAGTGGCTGCTCTGCGCAAGTTCCGCGCTAAGCGCTAAGCCTGAGAGCATCACACATCAAAAAAGCCACCTTATGGTGGCTTTTTTGCATTCCAGATATCACTCTAGTAGCACTGAGCCTCTGAATAATAAGGTTTTCAAGCTATTTTGTATTTGAAAACTAAGCTGCTCAAGGGGTGCTAGCTATCAAATAATTGTAATTTGTGGGTGAAATTGACAACCTGCACGGCACTTACCGCAGTCGCTATAGCTGCACACTTGCAGTTGCTGATAAATACTTACCGGTCTTTGAAAAATCGCCCCTGCACCACGGGGGCATCAGGCAGCCCTTGTTCAGCATCAGTCGGCTGCGTATCTGCAGGGAAGTGGGTAATCAGTAGTTGCGACACACGTTGTAAAGCTGCTTCCATGCCATCGGCAAACGCGTGCTGTTGAAAAGCTTTTT
>JBJEZV010000114.1:0-1781 GCA_051887595.1 Comamonas sp. | reverse complement strand
GCCTTGTTCACCAACTGCGCCACACTCACGGGGCCATCAAAGCCCATGACCAAGGTGTAGCCGTCAGGCTTGGCGTTGATGAGCTTGCTCACGCCCAGCACGCCACCAGCGCCAGGTACGTTGTCAATCACCACGGTCTGGCCCAAGCGCTCGGACAGTTTTTGCCCAATCAAGCGCGACTGAAAATCCACATTACCGCCCGCGCTGAAGGGCACGATCAAGCTAATGGGTTTGAGTTGGGGCCAGGCATCGCCCGAAGCCATGGCGGGCAAAGCAGTCAAAGCAGAAACAGCAGCCACCGAAGCAGCGCAAAGCAGGGTGCGACGAAACATGGAATATCAAAGAGTTACGCAGGCATGCGATTGCATACCCACTAGGGTTTACCCATGAATTGTGGCATGCAGACCATGCAATATGCCTGCGTAACAACCACATCTGCCCCTATACAACTAGCAGGCCCAGACGCGCATTTCGCGTGCACTTTGCGCGCGGCCATGTGATTCCTCGCATAGCATCCACAGCTGTTTTTTCCTTATACCGGCTGGTATGCAGCTTCACACTTGGTTGCTTTTTTTCCTGACGGCCGTCGGCATGTCGCTCTCGCCAGGCCCCAACAGTTTACTGGCTATCTCGCATGGTGCCTTGCATGGCAGGCGCAAAACGCTCTACACCATCTGTGGCGGTTTGTGCGGCTTTGTACTGATCATTGCGCTGTGCATGTTCGGCATTGGCGCATTGATCCAGTCTTCGCTCTTGTGGCTGACGGCGCTCAAGTGGATCGGGGGGCTGTACTTGGCCTATCTGGGCTTCAAGCTTTGGCGCTCTCCCCCCGTGGCCTTGCCTGCTGCGCAGCGCCCGACCTTGCCAATCACCCGCGGCCACACCTTGTTTAAAGATGGTTTTCTGTCGGCAGCCACGAATCCCAAGGGGCTGCTGTTTTTCAGTGCCTTGCTGCCGCAGTTCATTGATCCACACCGCAATTTATTCGTGCAGTTTGTGGTGATCAGCGCGACCTGGGTGGTGTTGGAGTTTTGCGTGGAATTTTTCTTGGCCAGCGCTGCCGCACGTATTCGCCCTTGGCTGGTGCGCTGTGGCAAAGCCTTTAACCGTTGCTGCGGCGGCGTGTTCATGCTGCTGGGACTGGCTATTCCCCTCAAGGGCTAAGACCTGAAGACGGCATCGCCCCTCAACCTACTCACTCTTTGGCCTCTCAGCCCCTGCCTCCCCATGTCTACCCCCCGCCCTGCCCCTTGGCTGCCCTTGCTGGCGCTGCTGGGCTCCATCAGCTTTTTATGCACTGGCACCTCATGGGCCAAGCACGCCCTTTTCCCCGACATTGGCGCCCAAGGCACTACCGGTTTGCGACTGGGTTTTGCGGCACTGATCATGCTGCTGTTCTGGCGACCTTGGCGCACTCCCGTATCACGGTCTGATCTGCGGCACATTGCGGTGTACGGCGCCACGCTCGGCGTCATGTGCCTGTCGTTTTATCTCTCACTGCGTACCTTGCCATTTGGCATTGCCGTGGCCATTGAATTTGCGGGTCCGCTGACGGTGGCTGTCTGGGCCTCACGCCGGCCTTTGGACTTTGTGTGGATTGCCCTGGCCATCCTAGGCCTTGGCTTGCTGCTGCCTTTGGGGCATGACGTCAACACCCTCGACCCCATCGGCATGGCATGGGCTGCGCTCGGTGGCACAGGCTGGGGCTGCTACATCATTTTTGGCAAGCGTGTGGGGCATTTGCCGGTGCGTATCACCGCGCCGTTGGGCGCTGCCGTTGC
>JBJEZV010000113.1:0-14167 GCA_051887595.1 Comamonas sp. | reverse complement strand
TCAGCGAAGCCTTGTATTGTAGCACAGTTTTTACTGTGCTTGCAAAAGAATTTTTAAAGTTTCTTTTGCGTCGCCGTCACAGTGTTGTGATCAGCGAGTGCCGCAATTGTATACCTGTTTTTGTAGCGCTTCAGGGAAATCCCGCAGATTTCCTGCAACCGCCTTGCGGCGGTTGCTTTGACGCGCTTATCCGGCTTGGGCCACAGCCTGCTCTAAGGCATCCACAAACAGCGCTGGCACATCGCAGCCGGTTTGCTGCTGGATCTCTTGGAAGCAGGTGGGACTGGTGACATTGATCTCCGTGACTTTGTCGCCGATCACGTCCAAGCCCACCAGCAGCAAGCCCCGCTGTGCCAACACAGGACCCAGCTTTTCGGCGATGGCGCGATCACTGTCACTCAGTGGCTGGGCAACGCCTTTGCCACCTGCTGCCAGGTTGCCCCGCACTTCATTGCCTTGCGGGATACGAGCCAAGCAATAAGGCACAGGCTTGCCTCCAATGATCAGAATGCGTTTGTCGCCCAGTGCGATTTCCGGCAAGAACTTTTGCACCATGACACTGGTGGCGCCTTGCTGGTTGAGGGTTTCGATGATGGAGCCCAGGTTCATGCCGTCAGCGCCTACCCGGAAGATGCCCATGCCGCCCATGCCATCGAGCGGCTTCAAGATGATGTCTTTGTGCTGGGCGTGGAAAGCGCGGATGTCTTGCGGCTTGCGCGTGATCAGCGTGGGGCCCAAGACTTCAGGAAACTCCATCACCGCCATTTTTTCGGGATGATTGCGCAGCGCGTCAGGGCTATTGAAGACTTTGGCGCCTTCACGTTCGGCCTGGCTAAGCATGTGCGTGGCGTAAAAGAACTCGCTGTCAAACGGAGGATCTTTGCGCATGAGCACGGCGTCAAAGCTGGACAGTGCCTTGCACTCTACGGCCACCTCTTCGTACCAGTCTTTCAAATCGCCGGTGAGGCGCAACTGCCGCACTTGGGCCTGCACCTTGCCGCCTACTTCCCAGCTGATGTCTTGCGGTTCGGTCGCGAAGATGGTGTGGCCACGTCGCTGGGCCTCGCGCATCATGGCAAAAGTGCTGTCTTTTTTGGTGTTGAAGGTGTGCAGCGGGTCGGCAACAAAAAGCAATTGCATGGCTTACAGAAGACGTGGATAAAAAGATGGCAAACCGTCAAGCACGGCGCCTGAACTGGTACTGTTGCACAAACAGCGCGAAACTGCCCGCTAACACCCCCCAAAAAGCAGAGCCAATACCGGCAATTGCGACTCCACTGAGGGTGACAAGAAAAGTTATCAGCGCTGCTTCACGACTGTTTTCGTCTTGCAACGCAGTTACCAAGCCTCCCGCAATCGTGCTCAGGAGCGCCAAGCCCGCAATCGCCATGACAAGCTCTTTGGGAAAAGCCGCCAGCAACCCTGCGACTACGGCACCGAATGTGCCAATCACCATATAGATCAGTCCACACCAGACCGATGCGGTGTAACGCTTGGCAGGATCATTGTGGGCTTGCGGTCCCATGCACATGGCGGCAGTGATAGCCGCCAAATTCAATCCAAAAGCACCAAAAGGCGCGAGCACCAAGGTGGCAATGCCGGTCATGCCAATCAATGGCGAGACCGCCAGCTGATAGCCCGTGCTGCGAATGACGGCCACGCCTGGCAGATTTTGCGAGGCCATGGTGACGATAAAAAGTGGCAGCGCCAAGCTGATGCAGGCCTGCCAAGTGAATTCAGGCGCGGTGAACACGGGCACCGCCAGTGTCCATTGCACAGCCGACCATTGGATTTGCTGCTGCAAGCTGGCCCAACCCACGCCTGCCAGCAAGGTCAACATGACGGCGTAGCGCGGCAGCAACCGGCGGGAGAGCAAGTACGCAGCCAGCATGACCAGCACCAGCGGCAGTCCGGTCTGCGCAGATTCAAAGGCCTGCAGGCCAAAGCGCGTGAGCACACCGGCCATCAGCGCTGCTGCCAGCGCCACGGGGATGCGATCCATGAGTTTTTCGAACCAGCCGGTAAAGCCCACGATGGAAATCAGCACCGCGCTGAGCATGAAGGCGCCCACCGCTTCCGCCATGCTGAAATTGCCTCCCACGCTGGCCGCTGCGAGCACTGCGGCTCCGGGGGTGGACCAGGCCACCAGCACTGGTTTGCGTAGCAGCAGCGCGGGCACGGCACTGCACAGTCCCATGCCCCAGCACAGCGCCCACATCCATGAGCTGATCTGGGCTGCATCGGCGCCAAAGCCTTGGGCGGCCTGAAACACCAAGGCTACCGAGCTGGTCAGGCCAACCAGCACGGAGACAAATCCGGCACTGAGGCCTGAGAGACTGAAATCGCGGAAAAAACGCATGCCCGCCATTGTGCGCACCCGCGTGCGGCAGCACCAGCCCGCGTTGCGCCCAGACCGCGCAACAAAGAAAAAAGCGCGGCACTTTCGCACCGCGCTTGCAAAATTGCAGCTACTGGCCTTTGTCTACACTAGGTTTACGCTAGTTTTATATCTCAAACCCTTATGTATCAAAGGCGGGTAGCTACGTTATCTGTACCACCACAGCGTTGGGACTGCGTTTTACTCGTACACCTCGGCCTCGGGATTGGTTGCTTCCAGCTCATAGCTGGCAGCCAGCATCGCCAAACGAGCGATCACGCCGTACATGTAAAAACGGTTGGGCGCGCTGGCACCGGGGTGCATGCCGGGCTGGGGCATGTGGGTGCTGTGCGCAAACGCCAGCGGCACATAGCTGGAGCCGGGCGCGTTGAGGTTTTCGTCAATGCCGCGCTCCGGGTGCATGCGGTAAAAGCCGCCGACCACATAGCGATCCAAGGTGTAGACCACCGGCTCAGCCACCGCGTCGTGCATGCGCTCAGAGGTTTGCACGCCTTCTTGGATGATGACATCGTGTACGGTCTGGCCATCTTTGATGATGCCCATCTTGTTGCGCGTCTTTTTGGTCAGCTCATCGAGCTCCTTGGCGTCGCGCACCGTCATCACGCCCATGCCGTAAGTGCCGTTGTCAGCCTTGACGATGGCAAACGGCTTTTCCTTGATGCCGTATTCCTTGTACTTGCGGCGCACCTTGGTCAGCAATTGATCGACCTGCTCAGCCAGATCGCCCATGCCGTCGTCGCGCGAGAAATCCAGCCCTTCGGACTTGGCAAACAGCGGGTGAATCAACCAGTGGTCAATGCCCAGCAACTTGCCAAAGCGCTTGGCCACTTCTTCATAGCTTTGGAAGTGGCGGCTCTTGCGGCGCACGCTCCAGCCTGCATGCACGGGCGGCAGCAGATATTGCTCGTACAACTCTTCCAAAATGCCCGGCACGCCGGCAGACAGGTCGTTGTTGAGCAAGATGGTGCAAGGGTCAAAATACTTCAAACCCAGACGACGCTTGGTGCGGATCACAGGTTCGAGCAGCACGGTCTCGCCATTGGGCAGCTTAAGTTCCGTGGGCTTTTTGATGTCTGGGCTGATCGAGCCCAAGCGCGCATTCAGACCCGCCATCTTGAAGATGCGCTGCAGCTGAGCCAAGTTGCTCAGGTAGGAAGGGTTGCGGTTGTGGTTCTCCGGAATGATCAGGAGATTGCGTGCCTCGGGGCAAATCTTTTCGATGGCTGCCATGGTGGCCTGCACGGCCAGGGGCAGCATCTGCTCGGTCAAATTGTTCCAGTTGCCTGGGAACAAATTGGTGTCCACAGGTGCCAGCTTGAAGCCCGAATTGCGAATGTCGACCGAGCTGTAGAACGGAGGCGTGTGCTCCATCCACTCCAGGCGGAACCAGCGCTCGATGGCCGGCATGGATTCGATAATGCGCTGTTCTAGCTCGTTGATCGGGCCGGTCAAAGCGGTGATGAGATGTGGAACCATTGATGTCCTCAAACGACGGTGGTTGTGTAATTGTAGGGAGTTCCGAAGAAATTAAGTACTTACCCTTATTCTTCAAATCATACGCACCTGCTGCGTTACCGTCGCCAGAAGGCCGGCGTCAGCAAGGCCAGAAAGCTCAAAATTTCTAATCGACCCAACAACATACCTAAGGTACACACCCAGATTTGGAAGTCGGTCAACACCGCATAATTTGATGCCGGACCCACTGCTCCGAGGCCAGGCCCCAGACAGTGCACACTGGCCACCACAGCAGAAACTGCCGTAATCGGGTCCAGGTCGGTCAGCATCAGCACCATGCTCAGCAGCACAATCGTGCCACCGTAGACCAGCATAAAGGCCAAGACCGCAAAAATCATGCGGTTGTCCACTAAGCGTCCACCTAGTACCACGGGTTGTACCGCGCGTGGGTGCACCAGCCGTGTCAGTTCACGCCGCGCCTGGCTGAACAAAATCAGCATCCGCATCATCTTGATACCGCCGCCCGTCGAGCCCGCGCTGGTCGCCATGCCCGAGAGCAGCAACATGAACATGGGGGCAAACACCGGCCAGCTCAGATAGTCGGTTGTGGCAAAGCCGGTAGTTGTTGCCACCGACACCGCATTGAACATGCCATAGCGCAGCGCATCCAGCGGTGCATACACGCCCTTGACCCACAGCAGCAAGGCCACCAGCACACTGCCGCCCACCAACACACTGACCGTGGCGCGCATTTCCGGATCACGCCAAAAACCTTCCCAATGGCCTTTGCGCATGGCCACAAAGTACAGCGCAAAGTTGCAGCTGGCGGCCACCATGAACACCCACGCAATGGCTTCGAGCAGGGGCGATTGGAAATAGCCAAAGCTGGCGTCATGCGAGGACAGGCCTCCGAGGCTCACCGTGGTGAACATGTGCATCAGCGCATCCAGCGGCGCCATTCCCGCCCACCAATACGCCAAAAAGCAGCTCACGGAAAACACGGCATACACGCCCCACAAACCCTTGGCCGTGCTGGTAATGCGCGGCGTGAGCTTGGTGTCTTTGACCGGCCCGGCTGCTTCCGCGCGGAACAACTGACTGCCGCCCACCCCCAGCAGCGGCATGATGGCCACAGCCAAAATCAAAATCCCCATGCCCCCCAGCCACTGCAAAAACGTGCGCCAGATGTTCAGTGACACGGGCAGCTGGTCCAAGCCGCTGAGCACCGACGAACCCGCCGTGGTCAGCCCTGAGACCGCTTCAAAATACGCGTGGGTAAACGACAGCGACTGCCCCATGTGCTGGTAGACCAGCACCATGGGCAATGCAGCGCACAGCGGCAGACACACCCACACCAAGGTCACCAAGATTACGCCGTGGCGCGGGTGCAGCTCTCGCTGATAACGGCGCATGCTGGCCCACAGCAGCAGCCCCGCCAGCACCGTGACCACGGTGGCCGTGGGCCAGACCTGCCACATGCCATCGGCCCACCACCACGAAGCCAGCAGCGGCACATTCATGGTCAGGCCAAAAAACACCAGCAGCATGCCCAAGACACGCAGGACGGGAAACAGGTCTTGCATGAATGCTCCCAGCAGTCCTAAAAGAACGTGGCGCTGACGCGAAACAGTCGTTCCACATCCTGCACCAGCCGTTTATTGGGCAAGAAGAACACCACGTGGTCGTTGCTTTCGATCACGGTGTGGCTGCGCGGGATGATGACTTCGGGCTCCACGCCTTCGGTTTGGGCGCGAATGTCCTCGGTATCGGGCAGGCCACGAATGATGAGGCCAATGTGCACCTCCGGCGGCAGTTTGAGTTCATCCACCTTACGCCCCACGACTTTGGAGCTTTTGCGGTCGCCCCGGGCCACGATCTCCAGCGCCTCTGCCACGCCCCGTCGCAGGCTGTGCACGGCTTGGACGTCGCCTTTGCGCACATGGGCCAAAAACTCACCCAGCATGGCCTGCGCAGGCGACAGTGCAATGTCAATCTGCGTGCCGTGCATCAAATCGGCATAGCTGCGCCGGTTGATCAGCGCCAGCACGCGGCTGGCGCCCATGCGTTTGGCCAACAAACTAGCCATGATGTTGTTCTCATCGTCATCCGTGAGCGCCAAGAACAAATCCGTTTGCTCCACATTCTCATCGGCAAACAGGTCTTCGTCGGTCGGGCTGCCATGCAGCACCAGCACTTCGCTGGGCAAGGCTGCAGCCAGCTGCTCGCAACGCGCTGCATCGGCTTCGATGATTTTGATGACAAAACGCCCGGACTCACGAGCCAGCTCTTGCGCCAGTTGCAAGCTGACCTGGCCGCCGCCTGCCATCAAGATACGCCGCACGGCGCGCGAGGGCTGGCTGCTGGGGCGGTGAAAAGCCTCCAGCACTTGCTGCAAATGCTCGCTGGCCGCCAGCACAAACACTTCGTCACCCGGATCGATGCGCGTGGCGCCATCGCACAAAATAAAGCGGTCCGGCTCTTCGGCAAAGCGGCGGTAAATGGCCACCACACGCAGGCCCAGCTCCGGGTTGTGCAGGCGCAAATCGCCGATGCGCATGCCAACTGCAGGCGCTCCCAGACGCGCACGCACCGACGACAAGCAGGCGCGCCCGCCCGCAAACTCGCGCACCTGCAGCGAATCGGGGTACTCAATGAGTTTGCGGATGTAGCGGGTCAACGAGGCTTCAGGGCAGATAATGGCGTCCACCGCAAAGCCTTGCGGCCCCAGCAAAGCCTGGTTTTGCTCAAACGCGGTGGAGCGCACACGCGCCACGCGGGTCGGTATGCCAAACAACTGCTGGGCGATCTTGCAGCACACCAAATTGGTTTCGTCGCGGGCTGCGCAGGCAATGAGCAAGTCCGTGTCTTGTGCCCCGGCTTCGGTCAGCACCTGCACATCAATGCCATTGCCCACCACGCCGCGCAGGTCAAAGCGGTCTTGCAGCTCTTCCAGACGCGCGGCATCGGTGTCGATCACGGTGATGTCGTTGCGCTCGGAGACCAGACTCTCCGCCACGCTGTACCCCACCCGTCCAGCTCCCAAAATAATGATCTTCATGCACAGACCTTATGTTCAGACACGGGACAAAGTGTGCTCCAACATGAGCTCATAAAAAAGGCAGCCGAAGCTGCCTTGTTTCGCGTAGCTGCTTAGCTGCGCACGTCGCCTTCGCCCAACACCACATATTTGAGCGAGGTCAGACCTTCAATGCCCACCGGACCGCGCGCATGGAATTTGTCGGTGCTGATGCCGATTTCCGCGCCTAGCCCGTATTCAAAACCATCGGCAAAGCGCGTGCTGGCATTGACCATGACGCTGGAGGAATCCACCTCGCGCAAGAACTTCTGTGCGTGCACATGGTTCGTGGTCAAGATGGCCTCGGTATGGCCACTCGAATACTGGTTGATGTGGGCAATGGCCGCATCCACGCCGTCCACCACCTTGACGCTGATGATGGGGGCAAGGTATTCCTCGCTCCAGTCAGCTTCCGTGGCAGGCACCAGCTTCAGGCCGTTCACCGCTTGCAAGATTGCCAGCGACTCGGAGCAGCCGCGCATCTCCACGCCCTTGGCGGCGAACACTTGGCCGATCTGGGGCAAGAACGCCTGCGCCACACCGCGCGCCACCAACAGGCTTTCCGTGGCATTGCAGGGGCTGTACTTGTTGGTCTTGGCGTTGTCCGTGACCTTCACGGCCAAGGCGATATCGCAAGGATCGTCCACGTAGGTGTGGCAGTTGCCATCCAAGTGCTTGATCACGGGCACTTTGGCCTCGCGGCTGATGCGCTCGATCAGGCTCTTGCCGCCGCGGGGAATGATGACGTCCACATAGGCAGGCATGGCGATCAGCTGGCCCACGGCCTCACGGTCAGTGGTTTGCACCAACTGCACGCCATGCGCAGGCAGTCCGGCTTCGACCAAGGCCTGCTCGACCAGCTTGGCCAGCGCCTTGTTCGATTCAATCGCCTCAGAACCACCACGCAAAATGCAGGCGTTGCCGCTCTTGATGGACAGGCTGGCCGCTTCAATGGTCACATTGGGGCGGCTTTCGAAAATCATGCCGAACACGCCGATGGGCACGCGCATTTGGCCCACGCGAATGCCGCTGGGCTGCTGCTTCATGCCGAGGATTTCGCCAATCACATCGGGCATGTGGGCCAGCTGCTCGCAGCCTTGGGCGCAGGTCTCCAGCACCTTGGGCGTCAAGCGCAGGCGATCGACCATGGGCGCCGCCAGGCCATTGGCGACAGCGCGCTCGAGGTCTTTGGCGTTGTCTGTTTGCAGGGCTTGGACGTTGTCACGCAACAGGCGCGCCAGCGTCAGCAAGGCCTTGCTCTTGGTGGCAGCGTTGGCCCGTGCCATCTGGGCGGCAGCCACCTTAGCTTGCAAACCCAGGGTTTGCATATATTCGGCAATGTTCAGCGCATTCATGCACACATTCTCGCTGAGAACCCGAGCCCGCGCATGCGTGCGTGTGTCCACGGCGCCGCACATCGGCCCTACACTGCAGGCACTGCAAGGAGATTTGCCATGACTGTTCCCACCGAAGCCTTTGTCCAGTTACAAGCACTGGAAGATGCGCTGCAGCGCTTGGATGATGGTCACCTCACACCCAGCGCCTTGGGCGACCAAGCACGTGCCTCGCAGGCCTTGTTGACTGCCTTGCCCGAACGCTATGGCCCCGTGCTGCTGCAGCTGCTGGACCGTATGGAGTCCAGCGCCTTGTTCACCGAAGAAAGCTGCTCCTTCAGCCAAACCGACTTGCACACGCATGTGCGCGGCTGGATTGCCAAAGCACGCCAACAGTTGGCCAGCGCTGCATAAAACAAAGCACCCTGCCAGCGTGTAGCTTGGTTTTCCAATACAAAAGACTTTAAAAACCAATACCTGCGCTGGCTGAATGCTCTCAAAGATGGCTTTCTGACGGCTCAGACACAAAAAAGCACCCGAAGGTGCTTGCGTGTTAGCTGGCGTGACCGCGATCAGTCGGGATCGACCGCCGCGATGATGCCGCCGCCCAGGCACACTTCGCCGTCATACAGCACCGCCGACTGTCCAGGCGTGACCGCCCACTGGGCCTCGGCAAAGCCCAAGCGAAAGTGCGTGTTGGTCGCTTCGCTGCCGATGGTGGCGGGCGAGTCAGGCTGGCGGTAGCGGGTTTTAGAGCCATAGGTGCCCGCAGCCGGAGGATGGCCGGCCACCCAGCTGGCGCTGTCCGCATCCAGACGGTGGGACAGCAACATGGGGTGATCGTGCCCCTGCACTACGCGCAAGATGTTTTTGTCCATCTCTTTGGCGGCCACAAACCAAGGCGCATGGTCGCCCGCGCCACGCGCTGCACCCTTTTCCTTGACGCCGCCAATGCCCAAACCGGAGCGCTGGCCCAGCGTATAAAAACTCAAGCCCACGTGCTTGCCCAGACGGCGGTTTCGGTCGTCCAGAATCCAGCCCGGCTCTTTGCTGATGTAGCGGTTCAGAAACTCGCGGAATGGGCGCTCGCCGATAAAGCAGATGCCGGTCGAGTCTTTCTTCTTGGCATTGGGCAGACCAATTTCTTCAGCAATGCGGCGCACTTCGGTCTTGCACAGCTCGCCCACGGGGAATATGGCCTTGGACAGCTGGGCTTGGTTCAAGCGGTGCAAGAAGTAGCTTTGGTCCTTGCTGTTGTCCACGCCCTTGAGCAGCTCGAACAGGCCAGTTTGCTCGTTCTGGCGCACACGCGCATAGTGGCCAGTAGCGATTTTCTCGGCACCCAGACGCATGGCGTGGTCCAGAAACGCCTTGAATTTGATCTCGGCATTGCACAGCACATCAGGGTTGGGCGTGCGACCGGCTTGGTATTCGCGCAAGAACTCGGCAAACACGCGGTCTTTGTAGTCGGCCGCGAAGTTCACATGCTCGATCTCGATGCCAATCACGTCAGCCACGCTGGCCGCGTCCAGAAAGTCCTGGCGGCTGGAGCAAAACTCGCTGTCGTCGTCATCTTCCCAGTTCTTCATGAAGATGCCGACCACGTCGTGGCCCTGCTGTTTGAGCAAATATGCAGTTACTGCGGAATCAACGCCGCCGGACAGGCCAACGACTACACGGTGCTTGGTCATTTGCAGATTTTCTCTACGTATCCATTACTGGGTATTGCTGAGGGCTTGTGCAACCCGGCGGCTACCAAAATCAGAGCTTCGCTGGAACAGCGCCAATCCAAACTGTGGCAACACGCCAATCAGATGGTCGATCACATCACCTTGAATGCCCTCGTACTCGACCCACGCCGTCGTAGCTGTAAAGCAATAAAGCTCCAAAGGAATACCGTTTTCAGTGGGTTGCATGGTGCGCACCAAGAGCAACATTCCAGCTTGCTTGGAAATGCGAGGGTGTGCCATCAAGTAGGCGTACGCATAGGCTTTATAGGCGTGCAAATTGGTAACTTGGTTGGACGCAATGGGCGTGCAGCCTGTATCCAGGCCTGGATCACCGCCATTGGGCACGCACAGCTGGCCTTCTCGCTCGTTCCAGTAGTTTTGCAGCAATCCCACCTGCGACAACTGACGCTTTTGCGCCGCTGAAAGCAGGTGCACCGTGCTGGCATCAATATTGAGCGATCTGCGAATGCGTCGACCACCGGACTCAAACATGCCACGCCAATTCTTAAAGCTTTCACTCATCAGCTTCCAAGTGGGAATGGTGGTGATGGTTTTGTCCCAGTTTTGAACTTTGACAGTGTGCAGCGCGATATCGACGACAAATCCATCCGCTCCCACTTGGGGCATTTCAATCCAATCGCCCACGCGCATCATGTTGTTGGACGCCAGTTGCACACCTGCAACAAAGGACAGGATCGTGTCTTTAAACACCAGCATAAGCACCGCAGACATGGCGCCCAGACCAGAAAGCAGCAACAAAGGCGAGCGATCCATGAGCGTGGCGGCAATCAGCAAAGCACCCAAGCCATAAGCGATTAACTTGCCCAACTGCACATAGCTTTTGATGGAATTGGTTTTGGTAACTTTGGGGCCATCGTGACGGTCATGCGCTTCGTTGATCTCTTGCAACAAAGCGGTGACTGCGCGCACCACGTGGTAGATCGTGAACGCCGCAGCCGCGTTGCGAATGGCCGTATAGGGCGTAGCCGGCAGGTTTTGCACCCAATGAACACCTAACTGCACGACCACCGAAGGCACGATCTTGGCCACACGCACCAAGACATGGTCATGCAACAGGATCTGCGCCCAGCCCTGCGGCATGCTGTTGCGCCACAGTCGAACAAAATGAAATAAGACGCCTTGCGCAACAAAACGCGAGACGACAGCGATCACAACCAGCACCAACAAGCCTGTTACCGCCTGCGCCCAAGGCTCCATTTCGCTATACATCGTTAAAACGGTCGAAGACACACTCACCGAAGCCAACCTCTACTCCACAATGCCCGAGGCATTGCGCTGAATGAATGAGACCCAGGCGCCCGCAGGCGCCCAATGAAAAAACGGCCACAAGGCCGCAGAGGCGTAGAGGGCTGCGGGGGTGTCAGCCGCCTATAACGGCAAACTGCGCCCAAGCGCCTAAAATCTACGCGAAGCAGTATTGTGACTGCAGCACCACCAACCAGTTCCATGCAAGACAAATACAACCACATTGAGGTCGAGCGCGCCGCGCACGATCACTGGGCCGCCACCGATGCCTATCGCGTCGTAGAAGACAGCAACAAAAAGAAGTTCTACGCCTGCTCCATGCTGCCCTACCCTTCGGGCAAGCTGCACATGGGCCACGTGCGCAACTACACCATCAATGACATGCTCACGCGCCAGCTGCGCATGAAGGGCTACAACGTCTTGATGCCCATGGGCTGGGACGCTTTTGGTCTGCCAGCAGAAAACGCTGCCCTGAAAAACAAGGTACCCCCTGCACAGTGGACGTACGACAACATCGCCTACATGAAAAAGCAGATGCAGGCGATGGGCTTGGCCATCGACTGGAGCCGCGAAGTCGCTACCTGCGACCCTGCCTACTACAAATGGAACCAGTGGCTGTTCCTGAAGATGCTGGAAAAGGGCATTGCCTACCGCAAGACCCAGGTGGTGAACTGGGACCCGGTCGACCAAACCGTGCTGGCCAATGAACAGGTGATCGACGGTCGCGGCTGGCGCACCGGCGCTTTGGTGGAAAAGCGCGAGATTCCCGGCTACTACCTGGCCATCACCAACTACGCCCAAGAGCTGCTGGATCACGTGCAGGTCGGCAACGAGAAGGCCACGCTGACCGGCTGGCCCGAAAAAGTGCGCCTGATGCAGGAAAACTGGATCGGCAAGTCCTCGGGCGTGCGCTTTGCATTCACCCATGACATCAAGGACGCACAAGGCCAACTGATTGGCGACGGCAAGATGTTCGTCTTCACCACCCGTGCTGACACCGTCATGGGCGTGACTTTCTGTGCTGTGGCGCCTGAACACCCCCTGGGCCAGCACGCTGCAGCCAGCAACCCTGCACTGGCCACCTTCATTGAAGAGTGCAAAAAGGGCGGCACGACCGAAGCTGAACTGGCCGTCAAGCAAAAAGAGGGCATGCCCACGGGCCTGTTCGTCACCCATCCGCTGACCGGCAAGCAAGTCGAAGTGTGGGTCGGCAACTATGTGCTGATGAGCTATGGCGACGGCGCTGTCATGGGTGTACCTGCCCACGACGAGCGCGACTTTGCCTTTGCCAAGAAGTACAACTTGCCAATTCAACAAGTGGTGGCTGTCGAGGGCGAGACTTTCTCCACCGAAGCTTGGCAAGAGTGGTATGGCGACAAGCAAAAGTGCGTGTGCGTCAACTCCGGCGAGTTGGATGGCCTGAACCACAGCCAGGCTGTGGACAAAGTGGCCGAGTTGGTCGCCGCCAAGGGCTTGGGCGAGAAAAAGACCACCTGGCGCCTGCGCGACTGGGGCATCAGCCGCCAGCGCTACTGGGGCACGCCCATCCCCATCATCCACTGCGAAGACTGCGGTCCTCTGCCTGTGCCTGAAAAAGACCTGCCCGTGGTGCTGCCGCCCGATCTGGTACCCGATGGATCTGGCAACCCGCTGGTCAAGTCCGAGGCGTTCCACGCTGGTGTGGTGTGCCCCTGCTGCGGCAAGCCTGCCCGCCGCGAGACCGACACCATGGACACCTTCGTCGATAGCTCATGGTATTTCATGCGCTATTGCGACGCACAAAACAGCGAGAAGATGGTGGCCGAAGGCGCCGACTACTGGATGCCCATGGACCAGTACATCGGCGGCGTGGAGCACGCCATCCTGCACTTGCTGTATGCGCGTTTCTGGACCAAGGCCATGCGCGATCTGGGCTTGCTCAAGATCGACGAGCCTTTCACCAAGCTGCTGACGCAAGGCATGGTGCTCAACCACATCTACAGCCGTCGCACGGCCAAGGGTGGCAAGGAGTACTTCTGGCCCAAGGACGTGGAACATGTGTTCGACGAAACCGGCAAGGTCATCGGCGCCAAGCTCAAGAACGCCGTGGACAGCGCCGATGGTTTGCTGCCCGTGGGCACCGCCATTGACTACGAAGGCGTGGGCACCATGTCCAAGTCCAAGAACAATGGCGTGGACCCACAAGACCTGATCGAGAAGTACGGCGCCGACACCGCGCGCCTGTACACCATGTTCACAGCACCCCCTGAGCTGACGCTGGAGTGGAACGAAGCCGCCGTGGAAGGCAGCTACCGTTTCCTGCGCCGCGTCTACAACTTTGGCCACAAACTGCTGGGCATCAACTACACGCCCGCCATCATGCTGGCGCTGGGCTTGGACAAGCTCGACGACGTGGAATTTGGCAAGGACGCCAAGGCGCTGCGCCTGGAAATCCACACTGTGCTCAAGCAGGTCGACTACGACTACAGCCGCATGCAGTACAACACCGTGGTCTCGGGCGCGATGAAGATCATCAACGCGCTGGAAGGCTTCAAGGGTGCTGCGACGGCTGACGGCCAGATCGCCCTGATCGAAGGCTTTGGCATTTTGCTGCGCATCTTGTATCCCGCCACGCCCCACCTGACCCACGTGCTGTGGAAAGAACTGGGCTACGCCAATAAGCAAGGCGACATCCTGGATGCGGCCTGGCCTGAAGTCGACCCCAAGGCGCTGGTGCAAGACGAGCTGGAGCTGGTGCTGCAGGTCAATGGCAAGCTGCGCGGCGCCATCCGCGTGCCTGCCTCGGCCGACAAAGCACAGATCGAAGCCATCGCCCTGGCCAGCGAAGATGCGCTGAAGTTCACCAATGGCGCGGCCCCTAAAAAGGTCATCGTGGTGCCCGGCCGTCTGGTTAACATCGTTGTCTAAC
>JBJEZV010000112.1:12366-14177 GCA_051887595.1 Comamonas sp. | reverse complement strand
CACGCGGCCAATGCATCGCGCAGCGCCACTTGATCGCCGCGGCGCTTGAGCTCCAGATCGGCAGCAGTCAGCTTGCCCCACAGCGCGCCAGAGCCCATGTAGGCTTTGCCAAACCAGGCGCTTTCCTCGCCCCGGAAACCCACTACCTTCAGCGGGGCAGGCAACTGAACGCCTTCGCGCTTGCACGCCATGAGCACGAGCAAACCGGCCACCACACCCGCCAAACCGTCGTAATTACCGCCTTGGGGCACGGAGTCTAGGTGCGAGCCAGTCCAGATGGTAGGGCCACTGCGTTGATCAGCTGGATCGAAATAAATAAAGTTGCCCGCGCGGTCCGTAATCACATCCAGACCTTCGGCACGCACCAAGCGCTCCAGGTACGCTGCGCAGGCATTCTCACCTTCGCCATAACTGGCGCGCGTGACGCCCACGCCATCAAAACTCAGAGCTCGAATATCGGCAAAGATTTGCTGGGCTACAGGCTGTAGAACTTGCAGTTCCATAGTTTTTGGCCTGCAAGAGCGTTGCGAGCAGGCTTTCCGAGTTACTAAGAAGGCATGCTAATCTCAAAAATCGTACGTAATTTCCGTATTTCGCTCAGCAAATGTGCATGTTCTCTATCGCACACGGAATACTCGTGCGCAGCTCAGCATTTCACAGGGCGCCCTTCAAGCACCCAAATAGGCGCGACTTTCCGACCTCTTTGAGCGCGCCCCATTGCGGCCTCGCGCATACTCTTGGGCTTTGAATTTTTCGGTGATTGCCATGCAAGCCCTGCTCGATGCCATTGCGCACTTTGATATGCCTGCAGAGGCCCAACGTATTTTTCACGGCCGCGGAGGACGTTTTGCGGGCTGCGAACATTTGGTGTTAGATGCTTTTCCGCCCGTGCTGGTGCTGACCAGCTTCCGCCCTTTGAGCGAAGATGCGCTCGAAGAAATTGCCCAAGCACTGCAAGCGCGCTGGAGCATTATTGGACAAGAACAGCCGCTGAACTGGGTCTATCAGATGCGCCAGCCGGGCACGCCGGCCGAGACGCGTTTGATGGCAGGCAGCGTGCCAGAGCCACACATTGTGACCGAGGCTGGACTGCGCTATCGCGCCCACGTGATGCGCGGTCAAAACCACGGTATTTTTCTGGACATGGCACAAGGACGCCGCTGGGTGCACGAGCACATTCGCCAGCATCCTGAACACCGTTACGGCCTCAAAGTCCTCAACCTTTTTGCTTATACCTGTGCCTTTTCTGTTGTGGCATTGGACGCTGGAGCCCAGCATGTGCTGAATATGGACATGGCCCAAGGCGCCTTAGCTACAGGCCAACACAACCACCAGCTCAATGGACTGACTGGAGCCAGTTTTCTGGCGCATGACATCTTTAGCAGTTGGGGCAAGATCACGCGCGGCGGGCCTTATCACCTGATCATCATTGATCCACCCAGCTACCAAAAGGGCAGCTTTGTGGCTACCAAGGACTATGCCAAGCTGATGCGGCGCCTGCCCGATCTGCTGCGCCCCAATGGCCATGTAATGCTGTGTCTGAACGCACCTGAACTGGGCACAGCTTTCTTGCAAGAGCAAATGACCGAGATTGCCCCTGAGCTCCAATTGGTGGAGCGCGTGGCCAATCCTCCTGTATTTGCCGATATCGACGAAGAGCGCAGCCTCAAGGTCCTGATTTACCGCGCACCTGATGCCATTGCAGCTGAAGCGCACACTTACCCAGCAAATTGACGCCATGCCTGTTGAACCCATTGATGCCGAACTGCAGGCTTGCCTGCAGCAATTTGCCGCGCTTGACCAATCCACCG
>JBJEZV010000112.1:10796-12266 GCA_051887595.1 Comamonas sp. | reverse complement strand
ATGCAGCAGTACTGGCAGGCGCTGGGGGCCTCTGAGCACCCATTGCGCACTCCCAGTTTGTGCAGTGAAACACTGCACAAACTGCCACCGACTTTGGTGGTGAGTGCCAGCCACGACATCTTGTGTGATGAAGCAGAAGACTTTGTCCAGCAACTGCAATGCCTTCCGCAAGGCCCTGCTGTCAAAGGCATGCGTGCTATTGGCATGGTTCATGGCTTTGCACGCATGCTACAAGCCAGTCGCGCGGCACGCCATGCCGTGCAAGATGCTTGCCACGCTTTTGAAAAGTTGCATCTCCACGCTTAAACAAAGAGATGATTTTTTCTCGAGTCTTAGCGCACGTTAGGCGCTATTCGACGAATGATCACAACAAGGGCGCCCAACTGGCGCCTTTTGCGTTTAATGAACCACACTCATCCTTGAAGTTATCGTGAATTCAAAGCTTTTATTGACACGATTTAATTGAAAAATAAATGCATTTCAGTGCAACTTCAAACCAACTTAGCCACTTTTGCGGGCAATACAATGCCTTCACCACCCACCTCGGGTAGCTTGAAAGTTATGCATGAGCACTTCTTTAAATCGCCAAAACTCTGAATCCATTGCTCTGGTCGCGCTGTTTGCGGCTTTATTGGGTGTGATGGGCCTCATCCCAAAAATTGACTTGCCCTTGGGCGTGCATATTTCCATTCAAACCTTGGGCGTCATGCTGGCAGGATGCCTGCTAGGCCCTTGGCGCGGCCTGCAGTCCATCGTGCTGTTTTTGGTGGCTGTCGCAGCTGGGCTGCCGTTGCTAGCAGGAGGCCGTGGTGGCCTGGGGGTGTTCATGGCACCAACGACGGGTTATTTGATTGGCTGGACCGTAGCAGCTGCCGTCACCGGCGCAATGATGGCAGCGCTACCCAAGGCAACTCCATGGCGCGCCGCTGTCAGTGCTTTTATAGCGTCCGCCGTGGGGTGCATTGCCGTGCTCTATGTGTTTGGCATTGCAGGTCTGGTGTGGATTGCCAAAATCCCACTGATGCAAGCCATTTGGGCCAACGCCATCTTTATTCCGGGCGATCTCATCAAGTGCCTGCTGTGTGCTTTGGTGGTCCACAGCATTGCGCGCGCACTACCCGACTGGAAGTTGGGCGGCAGGCATTGAGCCACCGCCCCAGTAAAACTTGAAAGCAGCGGTTCAATCACCGCTGCTTTCAAGCCACTTCAATGCGCGCTGCTGCTCGCACTTTGCATGCGAGGGTTGCGGCGAAATAGCACGCCAATGACTGTACCCATCACCATCACAAAAACACCGAAAGTGCACACGGCAACGTTCATGCCCCAATAGTCGGCAATCCAGCCCATGCCCATCATGGGCAACATGCTGCCGATATAGCCGATAACCAAATAGGTCGACAGCAAGCCGGAGCGGTTGTGCTGGTTAGCAATACGATTAACCATGCTCATGCCACTGAGCATGCTCAATCC
>JBJEZV010000112.1:0-10696 GCA_051887595.1 Comamonas sp. | reverse complement strand
AGGTTGCTGAGCGCCAAAGACCACAAACCCAAAAAGCCACATAGATGGGGAGGCAAATTACCCGCCATGTATTGCACCGTGGCGGAAGCAAACAAGATCACCGCAATGGCGGTGCCACTGACTACAGGCCCGTGCCAAGGCACCAATTTGTCTAAAAACAAAGGCGAGAGCGAGGCATAAAGACCAAACACACCAAATGCCAAAAATGGCACAGCACAGGTCAACGTGAATGCCCAAGAAGCTTCGCGCTCAGGCCATGTCAGTTTGGGCAGCACATCTTTGAGACGCAAGGGTTTAGCCTCATGCGCTTGGGCAGTGGCGGGCAATTGCAAGCGTGACAACACAAAAAAGCCAATGCAGCCCAACACCAAGGTCGGAATGTAGGTAGTGCGTAAAGGATACGGCGCCCACTGGCCCATCACACCTCCTACCAAAGGCCCCAAGCCAAACCCAAAAGCAAGCAAGAAGCCCGTCATCATTGCCACACGATGCAACTGCCCAGGTGGCGAAACCGATGCCAACCCATGGGAGGCACTGGTCGTGATAAGACTAGAAGCCACCCCCACGACAAAGCGGCCAACGATCAAGCTGGTCATGTTCCACGCACACAGGCTGATGACGGTGCCCAACAACGTCAACAATAAGCCCGCCTTCATGACCGGGCGAAAACCCACTCGATCCGGCAGTCGGCCCATAAACAGCAGACTGCACAGGGCACCGCCCATGTAAATCACATAAATCAAAGAAATATCACTGGCTTGCAGTTGCCATGATTCTTTGTAAAGCGCATAGAGGGGACTGATCAGGGCTGTCCCCATCACACCCACGATCATGGCGAAACTCACCCATACAAAGGGCGGCAATTTCATTTTCATTGGAAGACCGAAATGTTGTAAGTTGTTATTCGTTGTTGAAATACAGCCAGCGTAGCCAAGCCATCCGTCAGTCTTGAAGGCTTTCAAACCGGCGTGCAATCTTGTTGAGCGCCTCACGCGTGACTGCCAGTTCTTCTTCTGACAAGTCCGCCAAGATGGCCTGCTCAATGTCCATGCTTTTTTGCAATATCAGCGATGCCACATGCTGGCCCTTGGTTGTCAATGCCACGCATTTGGTGCGTCGGTCGGCAGGATCGCACGACCAATCCACCAACTCCATCTCCCGCAGTTGTGCCAGCACGCGCACCAAAGACGAAGCATCCAAGCACAAAGCTTCAGCAATGTCTTTTTGACGCATGGCGGTAGCGTTCACATAGAGCACCAGCAAGGGCATGCGTGTGGCATCCGTAAGACCCAAGCCCTTAAAACTCACATCGACTTGCCTGCGCCACTGGCGATAGACCGTGCCAATCAAGTGCCCCAAACGCGTGCGGGCAGGCGCTTGGTTGATGGCAGGAGGTTGAGCAGATGTGGGCTCAGAGATACTTTGCATGCCAAGTATTTTCCTAGAAACTGCCTTCACCCTTTCGTGGCTGTGGCTTAGTACTGCCAGCCATCGCTGTGCACAGACACGCAGCGTCGACTTTTCATAGGCAATGGCTTACTTCTTGCTAAAGCCTTCAAGGGACAGCCATCACTTTGACTGTGGCTGCAATAAAACGCTTGGGGAAAGTCATAGCTATACCGACTTTGGCTGCGACAACAATGTGTGACACACCAGAGGTTTTTGCACTATTTCAACTATGGAAGGCTGACTTATGCAAGGCAAGACATTCATCCGCCGCGCAACCGCTTGGACAGCGGCCGCTCTTGTGGGGACAGCATCTTGGGGCCTACAGGCTGCAGAGCCTATTTTGATTGGGGTGCCAATTCCTATGACTGGCCCCAACACCCAATATGGTGACGAGGTCAGAGCAGGCCTGATGACCGCCATCGAGACTATCAATGCAGCCGCAGGTGCCCAAGGTCACCAGTACAAGCCGGTCTTCATTGACGATGCTTGCGAACCCAAGCAAGCCGTACCTGCAGCCAACCGCGTTGTCACCTCAGGTGCTAAGTTTGCCGTTGCGCATGTGTGCTCAGGGGTGACGGTGCCTGCGTCGAAGATCTATGAGCAAGAAGGTATTGTGGCCATCACGCCAGGCGCCACCTCTCCTTTGGTCACCGACACCCTCAATGGGCATTTCTTTTTCCGCACCATTGGCCGGGATGACCAGCAAGGCCCCTTTGCAGCCAAATTTATTGCAGAAAAAATCAAGCCAAAAGCTGTGGCAGTGTTGCACGACAAGCAGACCTATGGCGCCGGAGTGGCACAGCACGTCAAAAACACGCTGGACAGCCTGAAAGTACCTGTGGTCATGTATGACGGCATCAATGCAGGCGACAGCGACTACTCCGCAGTGATCACCAAGCTCAAAGCTGCCAAAGTAGATACGGTGTTTTTTGGTGGTTATTACCCTGAAATGGGTCTGCTGCTGCGGCAAGCCAAAGAGCAAGGGCTTAAAACACAGTTCATGGGACCGGAAGGCGTGTTCAACCAAGATCTGGTGGATATTGCCGGTCCTGCTGTCGACGGCATGATGTTTACCTTCCCTGCAGACTTTAGCCAACGTCCTGAAAACCAAGGCGTCGTTGAAGCCTTCAAGAAGGCCAACCGCTCGGCCAGTGGTGCTTTCCAGATGCCCGCCTATGCAGCGGTTCAAGTGATCGACAATGCCATCAAGGCCGTGGGGCCTGACCCCAAGAAAGTAGCGGATCATCTACACGCCAACACATTTAATACCGTGATTGGCCAGGTGGCCTACGACAAAAAAGGGGACCTCAAAGATTTCGAATTTGTGGTTTTCCAGCTTGATAAAGATGGCAAGCGTACGGCTTTGAAATAAGTCGCTGCACCTCAGGTCAAAGAGGCACCAACAGGTGCCTCTTTTTGATTCTCCGAAGACGATCTTGGAACACCCGAGGCCCTATTCAAGACTTAAATCCTGAAAGGTTTCATCGCTTGCGCACAATGCGCTTATGCATACGTTCGCAGGCTCTTCTCCCGTTACTTGGCAAGATGGTTTTACCCAGCTCGGTGGCGCGTTTTTCACCTTTCTTCCACCCACGCCTTTGCCAGATCCCTATTGGGTGGCGCACAGCAACGAGGCGGCGGCAACAGTGGGCATTGATCCAAGGTTTTTGACACAACCTGAGGCGCTAGCAGCCTTCACAGGCAACGCACTGTTGCCCGGCAGCCAGCCCTATGCCAGTGTGTACAGCGGGCACCAATTTGGGGTGTGGGCTGGCCAATTGGGGGATGGGCGTGCGATCCACCTGGGTGAGACAGCGCAAGGCTGGGAACTGCAACTCAAAGGTGCGGGACGTACCCCCTATTCCCGTGGTGGCGATGGTCGCGCAGTACTGCGCTCGAGCATCCGCGAATACCTGTGCAGCGAAGCCATGCATGCCTTGGGCATTCCCACAACGCGTGCGGTCTGCATCACCGGCAGCGCATTCCCGGTCTACCGGGAAACGACAGAAACCGCAGCCGTCGTCACACGTGCTGCGCCCAGCTTCATTCGTTTCGGCCATTTCGAGCACTTTGCGGCACGCGATATGACGATTGAGTTGCGTGCATTGGCAGACTACGTCATTGATCGTTACTACCCAACATGTCGTGAAGGCTGGACAACGCCAGATGGCGCGCAGGGCAATGCTTACGCTGCACTGCTGCATGCTGTAGGCCAACGAACAGCCCTGACGCTCGCCCACTGGCAAGCGGTTGGGTTTTGTCATGGCGTCATGAATACCGACAACATGAGCATTCTGGGCTTGACCATTGATTACGGGCCATTTCAGTTCCTTGATGCCTTTGACCCGCAACACATCTGTAATCACAGCGACCACCAAGGCCGCTATGCATTTGGTCAACAGCCACAAGTCGCCTACTGGAACCTGTTTTGTTTGGGCCAGGCGTTGCTGCCGCTGATTGAAAACCAGGACATCACTGTTCAAGCCTTGGAAGCCTATCGACCCGCCTTCCAGTCTGCGTTCCTGCAGCGCATGTGCAATAAACTGGGATTGCCCTGGGCCTGCGAAGCAAAGCCGGAGCAGGTCACGCAAGTGGTGAGCCGGTTACTTGAACTGCTGGCCTCTAATCGTGTGGATCACACGATTTTTTGGCGCAGACTTTCACTCTCGGCCCAGTCTGCGGACTATGAAAGTTGTAGAGAATTATTCATTGGTGCCAGTGCGTTCGATCAATGGCTGCTAACTTATGAAAGCTTGGCCACTGCACATCCACAAGGCATTGATGTGGACTTGATGCTGCGCAGCAACCCACTATTGATCTTACGCAACCACCTTGCTGAGCAAGCCATACAGTCGGCACAGCAGGGAGACTTCAGCATGGCCCATGATTTACAGCGTGTTTTACGGCACCCATTTGACGAACAGCCTGCGCACAGCCACTGGGCTGATTTCCCGCCCGACTGGGCATCCTCCATCTCCATTAGCTGCTCATCATGACATTTCCTAAACAAAAAACTGATGCTGAATGGTTAGCTGTCTTGCAAGCCAAAAACGCGGAACCTGTGGCCTACCAAGTAACGCGGCATGCGGCCACCGAACGACCTTTTACGGGCAAATATGAACAGCACTGGGCTGACGGCAGCTACCACTGTATTTGCTGTGGCGCGCAACTGTTTCATTCGGACACCAAATTCGATGCAGGCTGTGGGTGGCCAAGTTTCTATCAGGCAGTGCCCGGAGCGATCACTGAAATTGTCGACCACAGCCACAACATGGTGCGTACTGAAACGGTGTGCAGCCAATGTGGTGCCCATTTGGGTCATGTGTTTGAAGATGGCCCTTTACCCACAGGATTGCGTTACTGCATGAACTCTGCTTCGTTGGAGTTCCATGATCCCGATTCCAGCAATCCCGCAGGAGTGGCGCATGAAGACAGTACCGGTGCATCTGATAGCAGTGCCGATGCCAGCGGCAATTGATAGCCCACTGGCGATAACGCTCTGACGACAACGCCAACACACACCCTGTCCATTCAACAAAAAGCAGCATGCTGGCTATGGCATGCTTAGATCTTTATGCATTAAGGCAAAGCGAAATTGCCGGGCTTTTATGAAACTGCTGATCGATTTTTTTCCCATTATTTTGTTTTTTGCAGCTTTCAAGCTGTGGGGAATTTACGCGGCCACGGCCGTTGCCATCGTGGCCACCATCGTTCAAATTGCGTATCTGCGTTGGAAGAATGGCAGGGTCGAGACCATGCAATGGCTGAGTTTGGGTGTCATCGTTCTCTTCGGTGGTGCCACCCTGATCGCTCAAGATGAAAACTTCATTAAATGGAAGCCCACAGTGCTGTACTGGCTCATGGGTGGCGCCCTGTTGGTGGGACAAGTGCTGTTCAAAAAGAACTTCCTGAAGTCGCTGATGGGTGCCCAGTTGCAACTACCGGAACCTGTGTGGACCACCTTGAACTGGGCTTGGACCGCATTTTTTGCATTGATGGGTGTGCTCAACATCTGGATTGCCTACCGCTTTGACACAGACACCTGGGTCAACTTCAAAATGTTCGGCGGTATTGGCCTGATGCTGGTGTTTATCGTGGGTCAAGCCTTCTATCTGGGCAAATACCTCAAAGAGCCAGAAACCACCAACACGCGACAGGACGGCGGCAATGACTGAGCCCATCACAGCAGCGGCGCTGGAACAGAGCTTGCGTGAACGCCTTGCGCCAAGCTTTGTGCAAGTTCTCGATGAAAGCGCAGCCCATGCAGGTCATGCTGGCGCTAATGGCACTGGTTTGGGTACGCATTTTCGCGTTCGTATTGCCGCCCCTGTTTTTGAAGGCAAAAGCAGAATTGCAAGACACCGGCTTGTGTATGATTCTCTGCAGCAATTCATTGACCGCGGTCTCCACGCTTTGGCCATTGAACTGTTGTAAGAGGACTAGCTTCATCCAATCCCTCACTGCTTTGCAATGCATGTGCCGCCGCAAAGCAGCGATGCATCAAAGATGGAGTTGGCAGCTCTAAGCCTCATGTGCTTGATGCGTCCCACTTTGGGACGCGCATAACTTATTACTTTTCTCTTGGATTTCCGCATGAAAAAACAGCTTTTGCCCAGCCTCGTGGCTGCTGCCTTGTTGGGCACTGCCGCCCTCACGGCTTCTGCGCAAAACTTGGCCATTGTGAACGGCAAGCCTGTCCCGCTGGAGCGCGCAACGGTGCTCAAAGAACAAATCGAGCGCTCTGGCCGCCAAGTGCCTCCAGAAATGGATGCGCAAATCAAGGAAGAAGTGATCGCACGCGAAATCTTTCTTCAGGAAGCCACCAAGCGCGGTCTGGATGCATCGGCTGAATACAAGCAGCAAATGGAATTGGCGCGCCAGAGCATTCTGATCCGCGAGTTGTTTGTTGACTACCAGAAAAAGAACCCCGTCACCGACGCTGAAATCCAGGCCGAGTACGACAACTTTGTCAAAGAAAACGGCGGCAAGGAATACCGCGCCAGCCACATTCTGGTGGAATCTGAAGACCGTGCAAAAGCCATCATTGCAGAAGTGAAGTCTGGCAAGAAGTTTGAGGACATCGCCAAAAAGGAATCGAAGGATCCAGGCTCGGGAGCACAAGGCGGTGACTTGGGCTGGTCCAGTGCGGCCAACTATGTGCCTGAATTCAGCGCGGCCATGGTGGAGCTGCAAAAAGGTGGCATGACTGCCGCTCCTGTGAAGAGCCAATTCGGCTGGCATATCATTCGCGTCGACGACTTGCGCGATGCCCAACTGCCTGCCTTGGACGATATCAAGCCCCAGATTGCAGAGCAACTGGAGCAGCAAAAGATGATGAAGTTCCAAGAAGAACTGCGCGCCAAAGCCAAGGTCGAATAAGCATTCACCTTGCACACATTCAGCGACCCTTGAGGTCGCTTTTTATTTGCCTCTCAAGCCTGCGCTAACGATGCCTTGTGCACCAGCTGCGAGCCTATATCTCGGTTTCGATGATTTTTTGCAGGGCCTCGCGGTTGCGCACCACCAGACCACTGCTTTCAATGCGAATCAATTGTTCGCGCTCCATGATTTTTAGCTCTTGATTGACCCGCTGTCGTGACGCCCCCAGCAGTTGGGCCAGCTCCTCTTGGGCCAATTGCAGGCCAATGCGGATTGCTTCAGCTTCTTGTTGCTGTACCACCCCATAACTGCGTGCCAGATGCAGCAATTGCTTGGCCAAGCGCGCTCGCAATGGCAGGGTGTTTAAGTCTTCTACCAGCCCGTAGAGCGCCCGCATGCGTCGCGCCGCCAGCCACAACATAGCTTCATAAAACTCCACGTGGGTAGACAAAATACGCTTGAGATCCTCCTTGGACACACACAACAAGGTAGTGGCTCCGTGTGCATAAGCATCGTGCGTGCGCTTGTCCCCATCCCAAATCGCGGTTTCGCCAAACCAGATTCCAGGCTCAATATACGTCAGCGTAATTTGCTTGCCTGTGATGGTGGTCGAGCTCACACGCACCGCACCTTGTGCACAAGCCGCCCACTCTTGGGCATCTTCTCCACGCGCGCAGATCAATGCACCATCCTTGAATCGCTTGACATACGCACAACGCAAAATATCGTGGCGCAATGTAGGTGACAGTGACGCAAACCACCGCCCTGCATTGATCGCTTCTCTTTCTTCTGGGGTCAGAATGGGTTCATCCATGTTCTGGCAGTCAATGTTCCAACGCCTGCATTGTCGTGCGAGCCTGCCTTTGAACGTTCTTTTTGCGCCTTGCAAATGCAGTAGGTCGTCCAGAAAGTGAAAGCTTTCTTTGCGTCATCACGCTGCACCATGGCCTGCCTTGTATGCCTTCACCCGTTCCATGCATTCAGACTACACGCTCACGATTGTCGACAGCCTGCACGACGTCGATCCACAGACCTGGCAAGCTTTGACTGATGACAACCCCTTTGTCAGCTATCATTTTTTGCATCTGCTGCAAGCAACTGGCTGCGTCGATGCGCACAGCGGGTGGCATGCGCGCTACCTGTTGTTGCGCCAAGACGAGCAACTGGTGGGGGCAGCGCCCTGCTTTGTGAAAACCCACTCCCGTGGAGAGTTCGTTTTCGATCATGCTTGGGCGCGGGCCTTTGCCCAACATGGGCTGCACTACTACCCTAAGCTGGTGGTGGCTTCACCGTTTACCCCGGTGACAGGTCCACGACTGCTAGCCGCCAATGCACCAGCGCGGCAAGCCTTGGCCCAAGCATTGCGGCAATGGTGCCAGCAAGCCCAAGCCTCATCGGTCCACACCTTGTTTGCCCAGCCGCAAGATATCCAAGCCTTGCACGAGGCAGGATTCATGGTGCGAGAAGGGGTGCAGTTTCACTGGACCAATCACAGCTACAACAGCATGGACAGCTTTCTGGCGCAATTAACCCAAGACAAACGCAAAAAAATGCGCCAAGACAGCAAATATGTGGCGCAAGCTGGTATCACCTACCGCTGGCTAGAAGGCGCACAACTCCAACCAGAGCACATTCGCTTTTTCTATCGCTGTTACACAAACACATATGACGAGCACCGCGCTCGCCCGTATTTGTCCGAGGAATTTTTTCAGCGTGCGCATGCTGAAGGCATCTTGCACTTTGTCTTGATGCTGGCCGAGCGCGATGAAGAACCTGTGGCCTGCGCGCTGAATGTTCGTGCGGCCGACAGCTTGTATGGCCGGTACTGGGGGACCACGCAGTTCGTCCGCGGACTGCATTTTGAAACGTGCTACATGCAGTCCATTGCGTACTGCATTGCCCATCAACTCCAAGTGTTTGAAGGTGGTGCGCAAGGAGAGCACAAGATGGCACGCGGGCTGCTGCCTGTCACCACATACTCTGCGCATTACATTGCCAACCGCACCTTTGCAGCGGCGATTGAAGATTTTTTGCAACGAGAAACCGATGCCGTGGAGAACTATGTGCAGCAGTTGCAGGCTGACAGCCCTTTCAAAACGCGTGGATGAAATAGGGTCTGCTGCACACCTTAGACTTGTGCGTCTTAAGACGCATCAGCCATGCTCCATGTGACGGGGATGCGCTGTCCTTGTGCATCTACCAGACAACTCATGTTTCCGGCCTGAACCGGTGTGCCGTGAAAACTCTCCTCCCACCCGGGGGCGAGTTTGAAATTCATCGTTTGATTGACCAGCTGCCGTGCTTGCTTGAGGGCTTGCAGGTCTTCAGGTGTGAGCTCTATGCGCTGTGGGTAGGCATTGTTGTGAATTTTCCAGTGCTCGCGCAAGGCGGCAACCAAGGCATCGTAGAGATTGGGCATGTGTGCAGTTTACGCGTCATCACACCCCTTCCAAGGCCACCAAGGATTTGCTTTTCCAGCTAAAGCAGGCACAATCGCGCCGCCACTGAAGTGGCAATTCGCTAGGGGTGCCCCTGTTCAAGGACAGCGGGCTGAGAGAGTCCCTTTGAACCTGATTGAGATCATCCTCGCGCAGGGAAGCTGTTGGTTTGAGTGAGTTCGCAGAACGTGTTGGTGCGTGATCGCGTCTTGCTTCACGGCCCCTGCTTCGTAGGTTTTACGGAGCATTCATGTCACTGTCATCTTCTGCGTCTGGCAACCAGGCGCTGTCCCAAACTCCCACTTCCGAACGTGTCTTCGGCACGCGCGACCACGCTGCGCTGTGGTTCAGCTTAGGCGTCGGTCTACTGGTCATGCAGGTGGGCGCTTATTTGCTGCCTGCGCTGTCAACCCAGCAAGCTCTGCTGGCCATCGTCCTCGGCTCTTTGCTGGGCGCTGGATTGCTAGGCTGGATGGCCAAAATTGCGTGTGAAACAGGCCTTTCCAGTGCAGGCTTGATGACCCATGTCTATGGTCGCCAGTTTGCCAAGTTACCCATTGTGCTCAACCTGATTCAGCTGATTGGTTGGGGCACCTTCGAGCTGGTGGTCATGCGTGATGCCAGCGTGGCCATCGCTCGCCAAGCGGGCGGCATGTCCGCCAGTTACTGGCCTGGGATCATGACGCTGGTCTGGGGTGCAGTCATTGCGCTACTCATCAGCGGATCGATGCTGAAACTGGTGCGCCAGCTGATTGCACGCATCGCGCTTCCCCTGGTCATTGCATCTTTGCTGTGGTTGAGCTGGCACTTTGTCAGCCTGGCACTATCCCAAGGGTGGCTGGAGATTTGGAAGCGCCCCGGACAAGGTGGCATGAGCTGGCTCATGGCCATGGACTTGGTGATGGCTATGCCCATCTCTTGGTTGCCATTGGTGGCAGACTACGCCCGGCATGGCAAACATGGTGCAAGCGCATTACGCGGGACTTGGTTAGGGTATGCAGTGGCCAACATGTGGTGCTACGGACTGGGCGTCTTGGTCACGCTGACTTTACCCAGCACCGATCTGGTCACAGCTTTGCTGCTCGCACAAGGCGGTTTGATCGCCTTGAGCCTCATCCTGATCGACGAAGTGGACAACGCCTACGGCGATACCTATTCAGGCGCCATGGCAGCGCACAGCATCCAACCTCGCTGGAGCCTGCGCCGCTGGGGTTTGCTGCTGACCGTGGTCTGCGTGCTCCTCGCTTGGATATTGCCCATGCACAGCATTGAACCATTTTTGCTGTTGCTGAGTTCTGTCTTTGTCCCCCTGTTTGGCGTGATCTTGGGCAGCCTATGCGGGCAGTCTGCTGCACTGCGCTGGCAACAAGCGCCGCAGTGGCTGGCCACAGCCCGAGCTGCACACTGGCCAGCGGTGCTGATTTGGTTGG
>JBJEZV010000111.1:8207-14217 GCA_051887595.1 Comamonas sp. | reverse complement strand
TTTGTGAACATCAAGGCATGGCTTTTGGCGTTGACCATCGTCGCCGGTTGGGTGGCAGGCCAAAGCGACATGGGACTGCGCATGGGCGTGGTTTTGCCCGTGATGGCCTTTTATGCCTTGTCCAGCAACTTGCTCTATGCCTGTATTGGCGCGGCCTTACGCCAATGGCTGGCCATGGGTCAGCGCTTGCTTTGGTTCAATCGCGCCATGGCTGCGCTGCTGGTGTTGACCGCCATGTGGATGTTGCGCGCATGAAAAACGTCTTTTTTTAGCGCTTGCCGCTGCAAGCCGTTGCGCTTGGGACCACAATAGCTGCACCGGCGCCGCCGCCTACCCTGCGGACGGACGCTCCCGCCATGCGCCCCTGCCACCCCCGCTTTGTGGGCAACATGGCCATGCTGCACAACGGTATGCTCTTTGCAACAAGCTTTTGCCGGCACGCGCACCGTGTGCGTGCGGCTTATTGAGATCGAGTAGTTATGACGAATTGGACCCTGGCTGCACGTGCGGCCAAGATGAACTCCTCCGCGATCCGCGAAATCCTGAAGCTGACCGACCGCCCCGGCATCATCAGCATGGCTGGCGGCCTGCCTTCGCCCGCAGGCTTTCCCATTTCGGCGTTCACCGCCGCCTGCAATGCCGTCATGGAGCGCGATGGCGCAGCCGCCCTGCAATACTCCACCACCGAAGGCTTTCCTGCGCTGCGCCAAGCGATTGCAGACTTCTTGCCTTGGGAAGTCGATCCTGAGCAAGTCCTGATCACCACGGGCTCGCAACAAGCGCTGGATCTGATCGCCAAGATCTTCATGGACAAGGGCTGCCGCATTCTGGTGGAAAAGCCCACGTACCTGGGCGCGCTGCAAGCCTTCACCCCCATGGAGCCTGTGCCCGTCGGCGTGAACAGCGATGACGAAGGCATGCTGGTCGATGACTTTGCCGCCAAAGTGGGCTCCGGTGCTGACAAGGCCCGTCTGGCCTATGTGCTGCCCAACTTCCAAAACCCCACTGGCCGCACCATGAGTGATGCACGCCGCCAGGCGCTGGTGGAAAAGGCCAAGGAACTGGACATCCCGCTGATCGAGGACAACCCCTACGGCGACCTGTGGTACGAAGAAGAGCCTCCGCTGCCTTTGGCCGCGCGCAACCCTGAAGGTGTGATCTACATGGGTTCGTTCTCCAAGGTGCTGGCACCGGGCCTGCGCGTGGGCTTTATCGTGGCGCCCAAATCGGTCTACGGCAAGTTGACCCAGGCCAAGCAAGCTGCCGACCTGCACAGCCCCAGCTTTAACCAGCGCGTGGTGGCCGAAGTCATGAAAGATGGTTTCTTGCAGCAGCACATCCCCAGCATTCGCAGCATGTACAAGGCGCAGCGCGACGTCATGCTCAGCGCACTGGAGCGCGAAATGGCAGGCTTGGAAGTCACCTGGACACACCCCGTCGGCGGCATGTTCTTGTGGGTGCGTTTGCCCCAAGGCATGGATGCGCAAGCCCTACTGCCTGCTGCCGTCGAGCGCGGCATGGCCTTTGTGCCCGGCGCGCCGTTCTTTGCCGACGAAGCAGAGAACAACACGCTGCGCCTGTCGTACGTAACGGTTTCGCCCGAGCAGATCAACCAAGGCGTGGCTGCATTGGCCGCCGCGATTCGCAGCACTTTGGGCCAATAAACGCCTACCTGCTGCAAGCCATCGCTGCGATGGCGTATCGTTCGAACGCACAGCGCCCACACGCTGTGCGTTTTTTATTGGCCTTTTGCATTTCTTATCTCCATGCCATCCACTTCTGTGCGCCAACGCCCTTTCATGACCATCGATGTCTTCACTGCCACGCCTTACAAAGGCAACCCGGTGGCCGTGGTGCTGGACGCCACCGATCTGAGCACAGCCGATATGCAGGCCTTTGCGCGCTGGACCAATCTGTCGGAGACCACCTTTGTGCTGCCTCCCAGCGAAGCGGCGCGCGCCCAGGGTGCGGATTACCAAGTGCGCATCTTCACGCCCGCAGCGGAAATGCCGTTTGCTGGGCACCCGACCTTGGGCACTTGCCATGCTTGGCTGGCCCATGGCGGTCAGCTGCAGCAAGCCGATCGCATCGTGCAAGAGTGCGCCAAGGGCTTGGTGACCATCACGCGCTCGGCCCATGGGTTGTCGTTTGCCAACCCGGCCACACGCGCCCTGCCGCTGCCTGCCAATTTGCACGAAATTTATGCAGCTTTGGGCATCACCACCGAGCAGGTCGTAGATGCCGCCTATCTGGACAACGGCCCCCACTGGATGTGTTTGCTGCTGGACCACCCCGACACAGTACTGGCGCTGGAGCCGGATTTGGCCCGTATCAAAGCACTGGGCCACAAGGTCGGTGTGGCGGCGCTTTACCAAGAAGGCGATGCCACACCGCTGATAGGCCGCGCCTGCCGCGAGGCCGAAGCGTTCTCGACCGGTCTGCGCGCCGCCAGTGCCATGCCAAGCTCCGCCCAATTGGAAATGCGCGCCTTTAGCACCACCGGCATGGAAGACCCGGTCACAGGCAGCCTCAATGGCGCAGCGGCGCAATGGCTACTGGAACAAGGCCATTTGCAGGCGCCCTATATGGCCAACCAAGGCGCCTGTGTGGGCCGCGACGGCTGGGTCGCGATTGAGCAAGACGCACAGGGCCAAGTCTGGGTCGGCGGGCAAACCGTGACCTGCGTGCAGGGCACTGCTTGGCTCTAAGCATTCCGCACCAAATACGTTGCTGACTGACAGCGCCAGTCATCGGTTTTGCGCAGTATGGCAAGTTCTTGCTGCACCGCATGGTTTGCATCGCAGCATTTTGGAAATGCCGTATGTGGTCCCCTTGCCCCGATCAAGCCCTAGAGCCCCAACTATCTGTGCAGGACATGCAAGCGCTGCGCCAGTTTCTTGGCGACGCCATACAGGCCCACCAATCGATTGCCATGCTCGACATCGGCAACCAGCGCAGCCGCCTCATGATCAGTGAAGGCGAGCAGGGTCATCCCCAGCCCGTGTTTCACCACATCTTGCTGGGCATGGATTTACTGGCAGGCCGTACCTTTAAACACCGCATGCCCAGCGAGGCACAGCTGGAACAAGGCATCATGCTGATCGAAGATGCGGTGATGCCAATTGCGCGGCTTATTCCGGCCAGCAATGTCTTTGTCACGCGCGATCCGTGTTTGCTGGAAGTCGCCCGCCATGCCTTGTGCAATGCCGACCTGCAAGCCACTTGGCGTGAAACTGGGCGTCTGCCCGTGCTCAGCCGCGAGGCCATTGAAGCGCAATTCGATCTGCTGGCGCGACAGTCAGCACGGCCACAGTTTCCGATGGGCGATATTCCGCAATCGCCGCGCTGGGCCGCTGCCTTGTTGATGCTGCGTGAAATCTTGCACCACTGGCAATTGGGCGCAGTGCGGCTGCTACCCAGCTTACAAGCACCCGATCAGTCCTCCAGCGGCTGAGGGGTAGCGCCCACCGTGTCTGCGGGCAGTGCGTGAATTTCCGCCATCAGTTGCGCCAAGCTAGCGGCAGCGCCCTCCACAAGCGCTTCGCCGCGCTGGGCATCGGCTGCGGCTGCATTACCTGCAGCTCCGCGCGGGTTGTAGTCCTGCATGGCCCAGCCGAGTTTGGCGCTTTTGCCATTGCCCAAAATGGGAAATTGCTGGGCACGCTGCTCGGAGGTGCTGGCAAAGTTCTGGGCATGGGCCATGTGCACATGCGCAGGGTCGAGGTGCAACATCATCGAGGTCTCGGTTTCGCCGCCATGCACGCCAAAGCGGTGCTCGTGGGCACTGAAGGCCTCATTCACCCCGGCTGGTTGCGGCAGGTTAAACCAACTGCAGTGGTAGACCAGCAAACCACACTGCATGCGCAGCTGGCGGGCCACGATGTCCATGCTGCTGACATTGCCGCCATGGGCATTGAAGATCAGCAGCTTGCGCACACCAGCTCGCGCCACGCAGGCGCCCAACTCGGTCCACAGTGCCAGCAAGGTTGCGGGCGACAAACTCAGCGTGCCTGCATAGTCCTGGTGCTCCAGGCTCAAACCGATGGATTGCGTGGGCAAGGCCAGCACCGGCACCTCAGCGGGCAGCTGCGCCAAGGCGGCATCCAAAATGCCATCAGCAAGCGTGGTGTCCACACTCAAAGGCAGGTGCGGACCGTGCTGCTCGACAGCGCCTACCGGCAAAACAGCCACGGTGTGCGCTGCCAGCCCACTGCGCTGGGCCAGGGCAAAGTCGCGCGCCGACACCTGCGCCCAGCGGCGTGCGGGCCAAGCGCGCAGCACAGCGTCGTCTGCGCGGTCGTCAAAAGAAGCAGCAAAAGAGGATGTTGAGCACATGCCGCAATCTTAGGCGCTGTCTGGCAGACGGTGGCAGGAGTCTGTCCACAATCCCTGCATGCCCTCTGCACCCACCCGCGACCTGACCCAAGGTCCTATCGCCCGTACTTTGCTGCTGTTTTCATTGCCCATATTGGCTGGCAATGTGCTGCAGTCGCTCAATGGCTCTGTCAATGCGATGTGGGTGGGCAAATACCTGGGCGAAGCCGCGCTGACAGCCACTGCCAATGCCAACAACATCATGTTTTTGCTCATTGGTCTGGTGTTTGGCGTGGGCATGGCAGCCACCATCTTGGTCGCCCAAAGCATGGGCGCCAAAAACCTCACGCAAGCGCGCACGGTCATGGGTACGAGCGCTACGTTCTTTGGTGGGGTATCGATCCTCGTGGCGGCAGTGGGCTATCCGCTGTCGCGCCACATCTTGCAATGGATGGGCACGCCCGAAGCCGCTTTGCCGCTGGCAGAAAGCTATCTGCGCGTGATCTTTTTGGCCATGCCGCTGCTGTACCTTTTCGCCTTTGTCTCCGCCGTGCTGCGCG
Source organism: Comamonas sp. (assembly GCA_051887595.1). Classification (GTDB taxonomy): domain Bacteria; phylum Pseudomonadota; class Gammaproteobacteria; order Burkholderiales; family Burkholderiaceae_C; genus Comamonas. Next base: position 9,343 of record JBJEZV010000111.1, on the reverse strand, counting down.
GCGCGGGCGACACGCGCACGCCCTTTATTTTCTTGCTGCTGGTGGTGGTGCTGGATGTGATCTTGAACCCGGTGCTCATCTTTGGCATGGGTCCTTTTCCGCGCATGGGCATCACCGGCGCGGCGACGGCCACTTTGGTGTCCAACGCCATTAGTTTTGTGGCCATGCTGCTGTGGCTCTACCACCGCAAACACCCGCTGTGGATTGGTCGGCACGAGCTGCACTTTTTCAAGCCACAAGCTGCCATTCTTCGCTCGCTGGTGGGCAAAGGCCTGCCCATGGGGGCGCAAATGGTCATGATCTCGCTGGCCATGCTGATGGTGATGACCATGGTCAACGGCTATGGGGTCGCCACCTCCTCGGCCTATGGCGCGGCGCTGCAGTTGTGGACTTATGTGCAAATGCCTGCCATGGCGATTGGCGCAGCCTGCTCCAGCATGGCCGCCCAGAACGTGGGCGCAGGGCGTTGGGACCGCGTGGATGGCACCGCCAAGGCGGGCGTGCTGTGCAATGTGCTGATGACAGGTGCGCTGATTGCGCCCATGGTGCTGCTCGATCGGCAGGTGCTGGGGCTGTTTCTGCCCGCAGGCAGCGCAGCGCTAGAGACCGCGCGCCACCTCAACCACATTGCCGTGGGCTCTTTTGTGTTTTTTGGCGTCACCTTTGTGATCTCGGGCGTGGTGCGCTCCACCGGTGCAGTGATTCCGCCGCTCATTATTTTGGGCGTGGCGCTGTGGGGTGTGCGTGTGCCAGTGGCCAAGTTGCTGCAACCTTGGCTGGGCATGGATGCCATTTGGTGGAGTTTTCCGGCCAGCTCCATTTGCGCCATGGTTTTGAGCTTGGCCTACTACCGCTGGGGCCGCTGGCGCGAAGCGCGCATGCTGCACCAACCGCTGGAGGACGAAGAAACTGTGGCCACCCCCGCCGAAGTACCAGGACAGCCACCTGCCCCAGTCTGCGCGCTGCGTCAACCTGTGGCGCGCCAATCGCCGCAGGTCATGCCGGGCAAGGCCTGAAAACTGCCGCAAAGCGGTCGCAGGAACCACAATAGCGGTTCCGCCTCCAAGCTTTGCCATGCCGATTTCTGCTTTTCTCTCTTTCTTTCGCCTGCGTGCCTGGACACTGTGCTTAGCTGT
>JBJEZV010000111.1:1651-8107 GCA_051887595.1 Comamonas sp. | reverse complement strand
GACATTCAACTGCAAGCCAGCTGGCTGGTGTGCCGGGTGGAATGCATTCCAGAGCAAGGAAGCTTCCACCTGCGCCTGCTGACCGATGTGCCCGACACCACCTGGGCGGCTGAATTTGCCGCCGCCCATGCGCAAACGCCTGTGACGCTGCCACAAGCTAGTGCGGCGATGACGGTGCTTGACAGTGGCGATCGCGTGGCGCTGCGCGTGCAAGGTTTGCCTGCACAAGCCCAGGGGCAGACTTTGGCCTTCTACCCCGAAGCTGCGGAGACCTTTTTGCACGCCGCTGTGCTGGGCCAAGACTGGAGCCAGCGCTGGGAGGGGGAAACTTGGCTGGCAGAGCTGCCGCTGTCTGACCTGCGCGGCGCGACGCCGGATTACATCGACATGGTGCTGGGCTTGCCCGCACTAGGCAGCGATATCGCCCATGTGCCCCCAGCGCAGGCCTGGCGCTTGAGCGCGCCGGTGCAGGGGCACTGGCAAGCTGCAGCACGGGCCGAAGTTTCGCCTGCGCTGGCCCAGGCACTGCAAGCCAATGCACAGGCAGCAGCCACCCCGCAACCACCCTCTCAAGTGACCACCACCGGCATGCTTACGGCGCTGGTGGGCGGGCTGCTGGGCGGTTTGTTGCTCAATCTCATGCCCTGCGTGTTCCCGGTGCTGGCCATCAAGCTCATGGGGCTGGCACGCCACGGTGCGCATGTGCGCGAACAGCGGCGCAACGGCTGGGCCTATGCCGCAGGCGTGGTGCTGAGCTTTGTGGCGCTGGGTGGTTTGCTGCTGGGCCTGCGCGCAGCGGGTGAGCAGCTGGGCTGGGGCTTCCAGCTGCAGTCGCCTGCCGTTGTGGCCACCTTGGCTGCGCTGTTTACGCTGATAGGTTTGAATCTGGCGGGCATGTTTGAGCTGACCCACGTGGTGCCCGATCGCTTGGCCAACTTGCATGCGCGCAATCCGTCTGCCGATGCTTTTCTCTCCGGCGTGGTGGCGGTGGCCATTGCCTCGCCCTGCACCGCGCCGTTCATGGGCGCATCGCTGGGCTTTGCTGTGGGCTTACCCGCCGTCCAGGCGCTGACTGTTTTTGCCGCCTTGGGCATGGGCATGGCCTTGCCTTATGTGCTGGTGAGCTGGGTGCCTGCGCTGGTGCGCTGGCTGCCGCGCCCAGGCGCATGGATGGACACCTTCCGCCGCGCCATGGCGTTCCCGATGCTGGCTACTGTCGTATGGCTGGTATGGGTGCTGGGCCAGCAATCGGGCATTGACGGCGCTGCTAGCTTGCTGGCCTTGCTGCTGTGCTTGGCGGCCTTGGTGTGGACCTTGACGCTGCGCGGCACCACCCGCTGGGTGCTGGGCGCTTTGGTGTTGGCCTTCAGTGCCTGGCTGCTGGCCAGCACAGGCCGTCATATCGTGGCGCCTGCGCCGGTGGCAGCGGTTGAGAGCCAGACAGGCTGGCAGACTTGGTCTGCGCAGCAAGAAGCCGATTTACTCGCCCAGGGGCGGCCCGTGTTTGTGGACTACACCGCTGCCTGGTGCGTCACCTGCCAATACAACAAGCGCACCACCTTGTCGGACCCTGAGGTGCTGGCCGACTTGGCCCAGCGCAACGTGGCGCTGCTGCGCGCAGACTGGACACGGCGCGATGCTGCCATCACCGCATCACTGGCCGCTTTGGGCCGCAATGGCGTTCCGGTCTACGTATTGCTGGCGCCAGGAAAGCCGCCTATGGTGCTGACCGAGCTGTTGAGCAAACACGACGTCCGCACTGCCTTGCAAACCCTGTAAAACGCACTAAAAAAACAAAAAGAGAAGCTGTCAGCCTTTGAATCACTTGTTTTTCCAATAGTTTTATATTGGAAAAGCTGATGAATCTTAGGCAAGCAGCTTCTCTTTTAATATAAAGTGGCTGTGCAACCGCTGCACAGCCACCGGCAAAATGGCGTGGACCAAGGTTCGGTGCGATGTGAAGGGGCTGCGCCGGCCTTCACCCGAAATTCTTCATTAGCCCACGTCGGCAAGTATGTCCACCGCGCATGACAGGCATGTGACGTTGGAGCACTGATGAACGCCTTTACCATCATTGCGCTGTATCAAGCCGATAGTGCTTGTGGAGCCCCTGACCCGAAGGCGGCCGGGGGCCATCCGGTACACTGACCGCTTCCCCAGAACCGTCCCTGCGCCCGTCCTTGCGACTGCGGCGTACGGCCCTTTCTTCAGTGTGAGCGCCATGTCTTTTGCCCCTCTCTTGAACGACACTTTCCTGCGCGCCTGCCGTCGTCAGGCCACCGATTACACGCCTTTGTGGTTGATGCGCCAGGCTGGTCGCTACCTGCCCGAGTACAAGGCCACACGTGCCAAGGCCGGCAGCTTCATGGGACTGGCCACCAATGTGGACTACGCCACCGAAGTCACCTTGCAGCCGCTGGAGCGCTTTCCGCTAGACGCCGCCATTTTGTTCAGCGACATCTTGACCGTACCCGACGCAATGGGCCTGGGCTTGTCGTTTGCCGAAGGCGAAGGCCCGCGCTTTGCCAAGGTGGTGCGCGACGAAGCAGCAGTGGCCGAGCTGGCCGTGCCCGATATGGACAAGCTGCGCTACGTGTTTGACGCGGTCACCAGCATTCGCCGTGCCCTTAACGGCCGCGTGCCGCTGATTGGTTTTTCGGGCAGCCCCTGGACGCTGGCGTGCTACATGGTCGAAGGCAAGGGCAGCGACGACTACCGTCTGGTCAAGGGCCTGATGTATAGCCGTCCGGATCTGATGCACAAGATCTTGCAGATCAATGCCGACAGCGTGGCCGCCTACCTCAACGCCCAAATCGATGCAGGCGCGCAAGCCGTCATGATTTTTGACAGCTGGGGCGGCGTCCTGGCCGATGGTGCTTTTCAGCAATTCAGCCTGCACTACACGGCGCGAGTGCTCTCGCAACTCAAGCGCACTGGCGTCGATGGCACGGATGTGCCACGCATCGTCTTTACCAAGGGCGGCGGCATCTGGCTGCAGGAGATGCAGCATCTGGATTGCGAAGTGCTGGGTCTGGACTGGACCGCGAATCTTGCCAAGGCCCGCGCCATTGTGGGCGGCCAAGTGGGAGGCCCTGGCAAGGCATTGCAAGGCAACATCGACCCCAACGTGCTGTTTGCGCCGCCTGCCCAGATTGCTGAACAAGTACGCAGCGTGCTGGACAGTTTTGGTCAACCCCATGTGGAAAAAACGACGAACGGCCCCACCCATATCTTCAACCTGGGACACGGCATCAGCCAGTTCACCCCGCCTGAGCATGTGGCGGCATTGGTGGAGGCTGTCCATAGCTACTCACGAGCACAGCGTCAATTCGCCTGAGCCATGCATCAAAAATAAGCACTTACTCACAACCTTGCGTAGGGCAGCACCTACGCAAGGCTTCCATGATGGATATGGTCAAAAAACAACGTAATGCGCTCAAAAAACAACAAATTCGCGCATTTCGTCTGCAACACCTCCTTACTTCCATGCGCTTGACACGTGAGGTGCTTTGAACTTATGCACAACTTGGTGCTAGCGAAGAGCGGGCGCCGCCAAATGTTTCGCTATAGCAGCAAATGCCGAATCAGTATTGCAAGTTATTGATTTTCAATGGATTTTTTATTCACAAAATTGTCATAGCACCCTGCACTTGATCCATCAGCTTCTCCGGTGGTTTCTCTCTGGTGGACAATCCCCACAAAGTTATCCACAGAACTACGGATCACTGTGGAAGAGCTGCTTTAGCCCACCATGCCTTCGTCTTCGCCTACACCCGCCATCGTTCACGTTGCCGTATATGCGCCGGTACACAGTGGGATAGGTGCGCCTTTGAGCTACACCCACACCACGGACCTGCCACCCGGCACACTAGTGCGAGTGCCCTTGGGCACGCGCGATCTTCTGGGCGTGGTGTGGGACCCTCCGGCCGTGGCACAAGCCCTGCCAGCTCATGCGCAGCTGCGCCCCATCCGCGAGGTGCTGCTGCAATTGCCCCCACTGGATGCAAATTGGCGCAAGCTGGTCGCTTTTGCCGCCCGCTATTACCAGCGCAGCATTGGCGAAATTGCCATGGCCGGACTGCCGCCGCTGCTGCGTGACATTACCCCTGAACAGCTGAGCAAACGCTTGGCGCCGCCCGCACCCGCCAAAAAGCGCAAGACCAAGGTGCAGGCAGAGGCGGAGGCTGCTGCTGCGCCAGCAATTTCGACACCCACACCTGACCCAACAGGCACGGTGCAGCTGACGGCAGAACAACAGGCTGTGTGCGAGCGCATGGCCTGTTCGGCAGGTCCATTTTTGCTCTACGGCAGCACGGGCAGCGGCAAAACTGAGGTCTACATGCAGCTGGTGCAGCAAGCGCTGGCGCAAGATGCCCAAGCGCAGGCCTTGATCATGGTGCCGGAGATCAATCTCACGCCCCAGCTACAGGCCCGCTTTACCGAGCGCTTTGCGCCCCTGCTCGGTCCCCAAGCCGTAGTTAGCTTGCACAGTGGCATGACCGAAGTGCAGCGCCTCAAAAGCTGGCTGGCCGCACACACCGGCCAGGCGCGCATTGTGCTGGGCACACGCATGTCGATTTTTGCCAGCTTGCCGGGGCTGCGTGTCATCGTGGTCGATGAAGAGCACGACCCCAGCTACAAGCAACAAGAAGGCGCACGCTACTCGGCACGCGATCTGGCTTTGTGGCGCGGCCATGCACTCCAGGCCCAGGTGGTGCTGGGCAGTGCCACACCGGCGTTGGAGAGCTGGCATGCCAGCAGCCCTGAGGTGGGACGCTACCAGCGGTTGACCATGCCCAGCCGCATCGGCGCGGGAGAGCTACCGCGCGTGCGTCTGGTCGACATGCGCCAGCAACCCAAGCAAACGGTGTTTGCGGCGCCTTTACTCCAGGCCATCAGCGAGCGCATTGCACGGGGCGAGCAAAGCCTGGTGCTGCTGAACCGGCGCGGCTTTGCACCCGTGCTGTACTGCGCCGATTGCAGCTGGAAAAGCGACTGCCCGCATTGCAGTGCACACCAGGTTTTTCACAAAAGTGATCGCAGCCTGCGCTGCCACCACTGCGGCCACAGCCAGCGCGTGCCCTTGTGCTGCCCGTCTTGTGGCAATCCCGACATCTTGCCGCTGGGGCAAGGCACCGAGCAGCTGGAAGAAAGTCTGGAGCAGGCGCTGCGCAACGTTCAACGCCCCGATGGTCAGCCTGCCCGCATCGCGCGCATCGATGCCGACACCACCAAGCACAAAGGCACGTTGGAGGCGCAGCTGGAACTGGTGCACAGCGGTGCTGTGGATGTGCTGGTGGGCACGCAGATGGTGGCCAAGGGCCATGACTTTCGGCGCATCACGCTGGTGGCAGCCGTCCAACCCGATGGCGCCTTGTTTTCCAGTGATTTCCGCGCCCCCGAGCGCTTGTTTTGCCTGTTGATGCAAGCTGCAGGGCGAGCGGGACGCGACGCGCGGTATATGGCGGCCCAAAACTCACATCCCGAAATGTGGATCCAAACCTACGAGCCCCATCATGTGGTCTACCAGGCACTGCGCCAGCACGACTACCCCGCCTTTGCCGAGCATCAGCTGCGCGAGCGGCGCGATGCGGCCATGCCGCCTTTTGCCTTCCAGGCACTGGTGCGTGCCGATGCCAAGACCCAGGAGCAGGCCCAGCAGTTTCTGCGCGCCGCACGCGACGCCGCCCTGCAAAACCAAGTGCCGCACGTAGCCGATGTTTTTATTTATCCCCCCATTCCCATGGCCGTACAGCGCGTGGCCAATGTGGAACGGGCGCAGATGCTGATCGAAGCCCAAGACCGGCGCGCACTGCAAAGGTTTTTGCAGGCTTGGCAAGACTGGCTGCATTGGCTGCGTGCGCAGCCCCAGCATCGAAGCTTGGTACGGTGGATCGTGGACGTCGATCCCTTGTCGCTGTGAAAAGTTCTTTGCGGGAGCGCGCTTCAGGTCATCAGCGCCACAGCAGCTGAAAAGCTCAGAAATGCCAGGCTGGTGCTGACCAAGATGATGCGCGCAATGCGCCCGCCATGGGCGCCAAAGCGCTCGGTAAGCAAAGAGACATTGCTGGCACTGGGCAAAGCCGCCACCAACACCAGGCAGGTGACAGTCAGCGGCGACATGCCCCAACCCATTGCCATGGCCAGCTGGCACACCAGCCACACCAGCACCGGGTGCAGCAGCAATTTGGCTAGCGCAATAGGCACGTAGTCACGTGCGGCCACTCTTTCTTGCTGGTTCATCTGCGAACGTGCCAGCACTGCACCAATGGTGAACAAGGCCACAGGCGAAGCCGCGCCCGCCAGCATGGCGGCAGTGCGGTCCACGGCATCCGGCAGTTGCCACTGCAAGGCAGAAGTCACACCGCCCAGCACAATGGACCACGGCATGGGATTGGTGAGCATGCCCTTGAAAGCGTTGCGCAAAGCCTGGCCTGCACCACCTTCACCTTGCCC
>JBJEZV010000111.1:0-1551 GCA_051887595.1 Comamonas sp. | reverse complement strand
GCGCCAAACCGGTAGAGCATGCACGGCAGCGCAAAGTACAGCACAAAGGTGTTCAGTCCGGGGATAGCCACCAACGGCAGCACACCCCGATGGGTGGCGACAAAGCCGCACAGCACAAGCGCAAAGAAGGGGAAGGTGACTTGCAAAATATCGAGCACAGTGGCGCGATTGTGTCACCAGCCTGTCTGCTGGGCGCTACACCGCTTACACGCAGGCGACAAGTGTTGCATCCGCCAAACTCGATGCTTGCACGGACATGACTACGGCCCCAAGCTGCCGCGCAAGTGCTTGCGTATGATCTTCGAGCGCCACCTTTCGGCGCGCTGTGCTCTGTCAAGAACGAAAACACATGTCCGCTGGTTTGAATCTCGCCCAATTGCAAGCTGTCCACTACACCGAAGGCCCCTGCCTGGTGCTGGCGGGGGCTGGCTCGGGCAAGACCCGGGTGATCACCCACAAGATTGGGCGACTCATTGAGACCGGCTTGGCCCCCAAGCGCATTGCCGCCATTACCTTCACCAACAAGGCCGCGGCAGAAATGCGCGAGCGTGCTTCGGGGCTGATTGGCCGGGCTGCCAAGGACGTGATGATTTGCACCTTCCACTCGCTGGGCGTGCGCATGGTGCGTGAGGACGGGCATGTGCTGGGCCTAAAGCCCAATTTCAGCATTTTGGATGCCGACGACGTCACGGGCATCCTCAAAGACTGCGCTGGCGGCACGACTGACGTGGCGACGGCCCGCCAGTGGCAATGGACCATCAGCAACTGGAAAAACGCGGGGTGGGATAGCCGCAAGGCGCTGGCCATGGCGCAGGACGACCATGAGCGCAGCATTGCCCTGATCATGCAGCGCTATGAAGAGCGGTTGACGGCCTACCAGAGCGTGGACTTTGACGATTTGATCGGCATGCCCATGCGGCTGCTCAAACACTACCCGGAAGTGCGAGAGAAATGGCAGCGCCTGCTCGGCCATGTGCTGGTCGACGAATACCAGGACACCAATGCCACGCAATACGAGCTGCTCAAACTCTTAGTGGGCGAGCGAGCACACTTTACGGCCGTGGGCGATGATGACCAGTCCATCTACGGCTGGCGCGGAGCGACGCTGGACAACCTGAAGAAGTTGCCGCTGGACTTCCCAGCTCTCAAGATCATCAAGCTGGAGCAAAACTACCGCTCCACCAGCGCCATCTTGCGTGCTGCCAACAACGTGATTGGCCCCAACCCCAAGCTGTTTCCGAAAACACTTTTTTCTGAATTGGGCGAAGGCGAGCCGGTGCGTATCCAAGACTGCGACAGCGAAGAGCACGAAGCCGAACGCGCCGTCGCGCGCATTTTGCATTTGCGCGCCAATCTAAACCCGCAACCGGCTTGGAAGGACTTTGCCATCCTCTACCGCGCCAATCACCAGGCCAAGCCGTTTGAAAAGGCTTTGCGCAAGGCCAATATTCCGTACAAGGTCTCAGGCGGCACTTCGTTTTTCGACCGCGCCGAAATCAAAGACCTGTGTGCTTGGTTCCGGCTGTGGATCAACAACGACGATGACCCCGC